>JBJHDE010000593.1:0-3731 GCA_050486385.1 Planctomycetales bacterium
GTTCTTGGACCTGCGGCTGGCCTTCTGGGTGGCCATGGGGGTACCGGTTGCGCTCTTGGGCAGCGGTCTGGTGCTGATGGCCACCGGCCACACCATGAACATGCTCACGATGTTTGCCTTTCTGATGGCGCTGGGCATTGTGATCGACGACGCCATCGTGGTGGGCGAGAACATCTACGCCCATCGGCAGCGCGGCGTGCCCTATTTGAAGGCCGCCGTCGACGGCACCGTCGAGGTGTTGCCCGCGGTGGTGGCCAGCGTGTCGACGACCATCATCGCCTTTATGCCGATGATGTTCGTGGCCGGGGTGATGGGCAAATTCATTGGCGTGCTGCCGGTGGCCATTATCGCCATGCTGGGAATTTCGCTGGTTGAAAGTTTTTTCATTTTGCCCTGCCACCTGGCCCACAAGCGCGGTCCGACACTCACGGTCGTCGAGATGATTCTGTGGCCGTTTCGCTGGGTCGGCTGGATACTGTACGGGTTGAATCGTATCACTTCGGGCGCCTTGTCGTGGTTCACGAACGGCCCTTACCGCCGGATGGCCGCGTTCTCGGTGCGGCAGCCACTGCTGATTATTTCGGGTTCGTGCGGCTTGATGCTGGCCACCGCGGGGCTGTTTCTCTCGGGCGTCACGCCTTGGGTGATCATGCCGCGGCTGGATGCCAACAACATTCGCGCCTCGATCAGTTATCCCGATGGGACTCCCGCGAGCGTGACCCATGCGGCGACCGGGCGTCTGGTGGATGCCCTCGAAGAGATCAATCGTCGCTACACGACCGACCCCGAACAACCCGTGGTGCGGCTGGTGCATCGCCTGGTGGGCAGCGCCAATCGGCAGGAAGGCGGCCCGCTGGCGTCGGCCGTGTTCGGCGCCCATTTGGGCAGCGTCAACGTCGAGCTAGCCCCCGCCGAAGACCGCGACGTCAGCAGTCAACACATCATCGACACCTGGCGCGAAGTCGCGGGCGATTTTCCCGGCATCGAGAGCCTGTCGTTCTCCAGCGAAGCGATCGGTCCGGGCGGGACCCCGATCGAATTCAAGTTGCTGGCCCCCTCCGAGAACTTTGATGAACTGCTGGAGGCGGTCGCCGAGACCAAAGAACAGCTCAAACGCTACAGTGGCACGTTCGACGTGGCCGACGATAACGCGGCGGGCAAGTTCGAGTTGCGACCCGATCTCACCCGTGCCGGCCAGGCCAGCGGAGTCCGCAGTTCCGATTTGTATGAGACCGTCCGTTCGAGCTTCTATGGCGAAGAGGTCATGCGGCTGCAACGCGGTCGCCACGAAGTGAAATTGATGGTCCGCTATCCTCCCGAGGAGCGCGAGAGCCTGCGGACGCTGGATCAGATTCGCATCCGCACCGCCGACGGCGAGCGTCCCATTACCGAATTGGCCATTATCAACGTGGCTCAGGGTTATTCGGAGATCAATCGCGTCGAGCAGAAGCGGAGTGTGACCCTCACGGCCGATATCGACCAGGCCCGCGGCAACGCCTCGGAGATTGTGAAGGACCTGGATCGCCACTTCTTTCCCGAGTTGCGGCGGAAGTATCCGTTTCTTAGTGTGCGGTGGGAGGGTCAGGCCGAGCGGAGCGCCGAGAGTCTGGGGAGCTTGGCCGTGGGTACGATCATCGCCCTGGGGGCCATGTTCTTTCTGTTGACGTTGCAGTTTCGAAGCTCGATTCAGCCGCTGATCATTATGATCATTATCCCCTTGGGCACCATGGGTGCCTTTTGGGGCCACGCCTTGATGGGGCTGGATATCTCGCTGTTTAGTTTCTTTGGCCTGGTCGCGCTCAGTGGGGTGGTGATCAACGACTCGATCGTGCTGATCGACTTTATCAACCGCCGTGTCGCCGACGGCGTGCCGATTCGCGAGGCCTGCTACCAGGCCAGTATTCGGCGGCTGCGGCCGGTGCTGTTGACCAGCCTCACGACCGTGGCGGGCTTGCTGCCCATTCTGTTTGAAACCTCGCTCCAGGCCCAGATTCTGGTGCCGATGGCCGCGAGTATCGCCTTCGGGCTGATGGTGGCCACCAGCCTGGTGCTGTTCTTGGTGCCGGCCCTGTATGCCCTCATCGTGCCGGTGGTGGCCCGAGCGAGCAAGCTGTTGGAAGAGACCGAAGATCGCGACCCGGTCTCGCCCGAGTTGGCCCTGGAACTGGATCTTCCCAAGGCCCTGCCCAAGGCGGAATCGCCACCCGGCAACGGTCAGCCTGACGAGCCGCTGCCCGACGAGCGGGTCCCCGAGACCGTCGGCGAACGCACGTCGTGAGCCCCGGCGCGCTGGATCCCCGCACGAGTGCTGGAACCCAGTTGGTGGCGCTCGTGGCCTGTCCCGCGGTGTGTGACCACGCCGACCTTTCCCCGGCGATCTGGACACGGCCCGAGGACGCGCGCGAGGATCGATCGACCTGGCAAAGTTCACGCCCGCGGGGCAAACAACTCGAGCTTGTCAAACCGCCCGGCCAGCACCTGATCGGCCGGACAGTCGAGCCAGTCTTCCAGCAGCGTGGCGTACACACCGCGGAAGTCGACCGTGTGCTTGAGGTCGCCGTCGTCCAGATCGGTCAGGCTGGGATAACGGCCCAACAACCCGCTTTGCACGGCCCCACCGACCAGCAGCATCGGGGCCGCTGCCCCGTGATCGGTACCCCGGCTGGCATTCTCGCGGACCCGCCGACCGAACTCGCTGAACACCGCCACGCACACCCGCTCGGCGTGCCCCCGGGCGTCGAGATCGGTCATGAACGCTTCGAGGCAGCCGCCCAGCTCGTTCATCAGCCCGGCGTGGGCGTCGGCCTGATCGGCATGGGTATCGAATCCGTCGAGCGTGACATAGAACACACGGGTCCCCAGGTCGGCATCAATCAACTGGGCCATGGTCCGCAGACGGCTGGCCAGTCGGCCTCCCGGATAGGTCGCCGTCGATCCATCGCGGCTCAGAGCAGTTTGCACCTGGCGACTGCTGGTGATGGCCGTGTTGGTACTGCGATCCAAAAAGGCCAGCAGGTCGGAGGACTCCTCGCGCGGCGCGCGGCTCAGCCGCTCGACGGTGGCCAGTGCGTCAGCATCGCGATCCATCCGCAAGCGAAATGCCTCGGGCGAGTTCATTGACGGCACCCGCACCCGACGCCCGGCCAGGGCCAAGGGTTGAGTTTCGCGCCCCAGGTGCAAGGCCCAAGGGGCCTGATGATTGCTGGGCACGCGGGCGTCTAACATGCGGCCCAACCAACCGGTCGGCTGGGGCGCAGCCTCGGCGTGGGCCGTGTGCCAGATGTCCATGGATTCAAAGTGCGACCGATTGGGGTTGGGATAACCAACGCCCTGCACAATGCCCACGCGGCCCTGTTCATAAAGTCGGGCCACGCCGCCTAGCCGGGGATGAAAGCCCAGGTAGTTGTCAATCTTGAGAACCTCGTTGGCCGACAGACGCAGCGCGAAGCGGTTGCGGGCGTAAACGTCATCGGCGTAAGGCACGATGGTGTTCAAACCGTCGTTGCCGCCGGTGAGTTGCAGGACGACCAACACCCGATCGCCCCGTGTGCCGCCCAGCCGCCGACCGGCCGCTTGCAACACACTCGGCAGGCCACCGGAGAGCGAGACCACCGCCGCCGAGCCCAGCGAGGCTTGAAGAAATTCGCGTCGTTTCATGGTTGGTTGGACCTTCGACCCAGAGGAACGTGAACGGGAGTCCGATCGCGGGGGGATCGGGGAACGTTGTATTC
>JBJHDE010000594.1:0-3730 GCA_050486385.1 Planctomycetales bacterium
TGGGGACCTGCGTCGGCCAGCGTGGGGCCCGCATCAAGAGCATCGTCGACGAGCTGGGCGGCGAGCGAATCGACATCGTGCGGTGGAGCGAGGACCAGCACCAATTCATCAGCAACGCCTTGCAGCCGGCCGAGGTCGACGAGGTGATCCTCTGCCAGATGATGGGCCGGGCGATTGTGCTGGTGGGCGACGATCAGCTTTCGCTGGCGATTGGCCGTCGTGGGCAGAATGTTCGCCTGGCCACGCGGCTGTGCGGCTGGGATATCGAGATCTACACCCGGGAAGAACTGGGCGAGCAGATCGATCAGGCGGTGCAGGCGTTTTCGCAGTTGGAAGGCATGAGCGACTCGCTGGCCGAGCGGCTGGTGGGCGAGGGCTACTTGAGCTACGACGACCTGAGCGTGATCGAGCCGGACGACCAGGCCGCGATGGGCGAGATGACCGTGGAGCAGGTGGACCACATTGTGGTCAAGGCCGAGGAGAAGGCCGAGATCGCCGAACGCGAGAGTGCCGAAGCCCGTCGCCGCGCCCGCGAGAACGAGCAAATTCAGCAGCAGGCCGCCGCCGCCGCGGGCCCGGCGCCTGACTTGGAGACCCTGTTGGCCGGCGGGGGCGAAGCGGCTGCCGCAGGAGAGGCGGCTGCCGCAGGTGAAACGGCCACCGCAGAAGAGAGCGCTACCGAAGGGGAACCTCCCACAACAACCGAGGGGGAAGTTGGCGCCGCCAGCGACGCGCCGTCGGAAGCCAGCTCCGAAACCAGCGACGAGACGTCGGAGACCAGCGACGAGCCATCGGGGGCTGTCGAGTCGGGCGAGGTGGTCGCCGATGCCGAGGTTCTGCCCAGCGAAGCGGAATCCACCGAGCCCGAGGCGGTGGATGAAGATGCCGATCCGGTTGAAGCGCAGGCCGAAGGCGAGGATGATACGATTGAAGCCGAGATGCTGCACGACGACAATCGCACGGCCGACGAGATCAACGAAGCGGCCGAGACCCCGCCTACCGAGCGGGGCGGCAATTGAGGCCCGTTTGCGTGGGATCCGCCGCGTGATGTTGATCGCCCCCAGTTCCTTCACCCTCCGTCCCCACATTTTATGACCACGTTACGCTGGAATCCGCGGCCCCTGGTGGCTGCCGTTGGCTTGGGATGGGTGTGCGCCGTGCTGGGATGTACCGGTCCGGCGCCCGAGCGGCCATCGGGCCCGCTGTCGACTGAGACCATCACGGTCTATTCGGGGCGAGGCGAGGAACTTGTCGCGCCGTTGATCGAGCGCTTCGAGAAGGCCAGCGGCATCACGGTGCAGGTCCGCTACGGCGAGACCGCCCAACTGGCCGCCTTACTGCGGGAAGAAGGCGCCAACAGCCCTTGCGATGTGTTCTTCGCCCAGGATGCGGGCGGGTTGGGCGCGGTGGCCGAGATGCTGGTCTCGTTGCCCGAGGGCGTTCGCGAGCGAGTCGAGGCCCGCTTTCAAGGGACCGATGGCACGTGGGTTGGCGTGTCGGGCCGGGCCCGCGTGGTGGCCTACAACACCCAACGGGTCAAGCCCGAGGACCTGCCCAAGTCGATTGTCGGCTTCACCGAGCCGGCCTGGAAAGGCCGCATCGGTTGGCCGCCCACGAATGGGTCGTTCCAGGCGTTTATCACCGGCTTTCGCAAAGCCGAAGGCGACGCGGCGGCCAAGGCCTGGCTGACCAGCATTCAGGCCCACGTTCCCAAGACGTTTCGGAACAATAACGCCGCCGTGTTGGCCGTCAGCACCGGCGAGGTCGACGTGGCCTTCGTCAATCACTACTACCTGTTCCGCTTTCTTGCCGAGCGCGGCGAGGACTTCCCCGTGGCCAACTTCTATTTGCAAGGCGGCGATCCGGGGGCGCTCATCAATGTGGCGGGCGTCGGGGTGCTCAAGACCAGCAAGAAATCCCAAGCGGCGACCCAATTTGTCGAGTTTCTGTTATCGGACGAGGCCCAAGCGTATTTCGCGAACGAGACGTTCGAGTACCCCTTGGTCGCGGGCGTGCCGATTGACGATCGGCTGGTGCCCTTGGAGAACATCGCCACACCGTTGTTCGATCTCAGCGACCTGAGCGACTTGCAGGGCACGTTGCAGATGCTTCGCGAAACCGAAGTGGTCTACTGAGCCGCCTGATCGCCCCACGGCGTGCCAGATCCTCAGGGGCGTGGCGAGCGGATGACCTGCCCCATGAGCGACCTTGCAGATCGACCTTCGAGCCGCCGCCAGGGTGACTGGCCGCCGATCTGGTTGCTGGCGATGGCCGCGGTGCTGTTGGCCGCGGTCCTGCTCACACCGGGTTACCTCGCGGTTCGAGCTGCCGAAAGCGGTCCGGATCTATGGGCCGAGGTGTTTCAGGCACGAACCGCGACCACGCTGCTGCGGACACTCGTGCTGGGTGGCGTGGTCACCCTGGGAGCCATCGTGCTGGGCGTTCCGCTGGCCTGGCTCACGGTGCGAACCAACCTGCCGGGCCGGCGGGTGTGGTCGGTGCTGACGGCCCTGCCGTTGGCGATTCCCAGTTACGTGGGTGCGATGGTCGTTGTGGTCACCTTGGGACCGCGGGGCAGTTTGCAATGGTTCTTAGAGCCGTTCACGGGGATTGATCGGCTGCCCGAAATCTATGGGCTGCCCGGCGCGGCGCTCACGCTGATTTTGTTGAGTTATCCCTATGTCATGCTGAGTGTTCGCGCGGCCCTGTGGGGGCTGGACCCCAGCCTTGAAGAAGCCTCGCGAAGCCTGGGCCGCGGCCCCTGGAGCACCTTCGTACGTGTTGTGTGGCCCCAGCTTGTGCCGGCGGTGTGCGCCGGAGGCTTGCTCACGGCGCTGTACACGCTCAGCGAGTTTGGCGCGGTCAAGCTGCTGCGTTATCCCAGCTTCACCTTTGTGATCTACACCCAGTATGAAAGCTCGTTCAATCATCACCTCGCGGCCGGGTTGTCGTTGATTCTGGTGGTGTTGACCGTGGGCGTCTTGCTGCTGGAGGGCCTGGCCCGGCAGCGAGCCCGCTTGCACCGCGGATCGGCCGGGGCCTCGCGCGTGGCTCGGCCGCTGGAGCTGGGGCACTGGCATTGGCCCGCGCTGGGCTTGTGTGCCACGGTCGTGGGTCTGGCGGTCGGGGCGCCGGTGCTGGTGCTGTTGGATTGGCTTTTGCGGGGCTTGATCCAAGGCGAACCGTTGCGATTGGTGGCCGAACCGGCGATCAACTCGCTGGCGTTCTCAGGGCTGGCCGCCCTGCTGACGGTCATGGCGGCTTTGCCGGTGGCCGTGCTGGCGGTGCGCTATCCGGGGTGGTGGGCGGCAATCATCGAGCGCGGCGTGTATCTGGGCTATGGTCTTCCGGGAATTGTGGTCGCGTTGGGCCTGGTGTTCTTCAGCTTGCGTTACATGCCCGCGTGGTACCAGCGACTGCCGCTGTTGATCTTTGCCTATCTGGTGCTGTTTCTGCCGCAAGCCGTGGGACCGATCAAAACCAGCCTGTTGCAGGTTCGCCCCAGTCTTGAAGAAGCCGCCCGCGGCTTGGGACGCCCGCTGTGGAGCGTGTGGTGGTCGATCACTTTGCCGTTGTTGCGGCCAGGGTGTATCGCGGCGGCGGCGCTGGTGTTTTTAAGCGTGATGAAAGAACTGCCCGCCACGTTGATTCTCAGTCCGTTTGATTTTGAAACGTTGGCCGTTCGGGTTTATCAATTGGCCAGCGACGAACGACTCGAGGAAGCTTCGAC
>JBJHDE010000595.1:0-3715 GCA_050486385.1 Planctomycetales bacterium
GTGTTGGGCAACCGCGTCGGCCTGTTGGCGAAACTGTTGCCGAAACAAGTCGCGGGCCAACCACTCGTGATCTTTACGCAACACCTGATGTTCAATGTATTGAAACAGCTCCATCTGGATCGAATCGCTGGCACGCTCGACGGGCTCGATGCCATCAATCACCACCCGGCGGACTCCCCGCGTGAAGTTGCCATAGAAAAAGGCGATGGTCTGGCCGAGCTTGCGTGCCAGCTCGGCGTGCCAGCGTTGGTACTCGTCGAAGTCCAGCTCGCGACGGTGAATCCGCTGGCCTGCCCGTGTGAAGATCCGCAGATAATCGCCATGGCGGACCGACGGCTGGAAGAAGCCCGCCAGATCAACCGGGGCCTCGGAGTCGGCGGGGTCGAAGGTCCAATCGTACAGCCGTTGGGCATAGCTGGCGTGGCCCTGCGAGTCGCCTCGGCAATTCATATCGAACAGCACGCCCCGCTGGCCTTCCGCCGCCAGGCCAGCCTGTGCGAAGGCCAAGCCAAGCTGGGTCTTGCCAATACCCGTGGCGCCGACCACCACCGTCAGCGTTCCAGGAACCAGCCCGCCGCCCAAGTGAGCATCGAGCCCCGGGATGCCAGTCGAAAGTCGTTCAGAAGAAACCGTCTGTGTCATGGGGTTGCGGGTTCGAGTTCGTCAAAACTAAGGCATCGGTCCCGGGCGACAATCGGCCAGCGGTCCACGACGCGGTGATTCTCTACCACCAGGGCCTGCTGATGCAACGCCACGGTCGGGCAGATGTGCCACGGAATCGCAAACACCACATCGCCGAGTGTCCCATCGAAGTCCTGGGTAAGCTGGAGGACCAAGTGCTCCTCGCTGTGCATCACCGCTTCGGCTCCCGGCAGGTCGGGAAACACGGCCCGCGGCGGGGCCATTTCGCTGGCCAGGGCCTTGGTCCCCAGGTCGAGCGTAATCCGCGAGCCCTGCGCGCTGATCACCCGAGTCAGCACGCCCGCGGCTGGTTCAAACGGCAGGTCGGGCAAGCGGTGGGCGTAGCCGGCATCCCAAAACACCGTGGTTCCCGGGCTGACCTGCCGCCGGGGGTCGCGGGCGTGGATGGCGAATGTCGGGCTGCCGCCGCACAACAGCCAGGGCAACTCGATTCCGCGGGCGGTCAGATGCCCGATGAGCCGCTCGACGGGCTCCCAGGCCACCGAGACTTGGGCCTCGCGATCGTTGGGGCCAGTGATGTGGCCATCGTAGACATGCAGCCCCCTCAATTGAACGCCCGAGGTGGTGACCAGAAAATCGGCCAACGACACGGCCTCCTCCGGCGAGACACCGGTGCGGTGCTGCCCGACATCCACATCAATCAGCACTGGCCAGCCGTTGGTGCCCGGCGGGGCCTGGATGTTGGCCAGGGCCTGGGCCGCCGGGCGACTTTCGACCAGGGCAATCCATTGGGTGGCCGGGTAGGCGTGCGCCAGCCGCGCGAATCGCGCAACATTCGGCCCCACAAGAGGATAGGCCACCACGACTCGCTCGGCTCCGCACTGGGCCAGCATCTCGGCCTCGGCCAGGGTCGCCGCTTTGAACCGCGCGATCCGCAGATCCAGGTATTCGCGGACCACGCCCGGCGTCTTGGCAGTTTTGATGTGCGGCCACACGCGGGCCGGCGAGCCCACCAGTTCGAGCATCGCCCGCAGATTGGCGCGGACGGTGGGTCGATGGATGATCAAGGCCGGCGAGGGCACCTGATCGGCGGATTCGAAACGGTACCAGGGGTGGGATGCTGGGCTCACAAGGCACCCGAGTGTGTCAGGAAAAACCATGGGCGTTAGCCCCCTGCGACCGACCTCGTCGGGTGGGGGCCTTTGCCAAGGGGCGGCGGTTGGCCTATCATACCGCCCAATCGAGTTTTGTGATTGGGCCCCCTTAGAACGATGAGTGAGGAACGATGTCGGGACTGCTTCCGCCGCACGGAGGACTGAGTGAGCCGGTGAATCAAACGGTGCCCCTCGATGAGGTGAAGGCACTCACCGATTATGCGATGGGCCTGCTTCGGGTTCCCGTGAGTGAGGCCGATCTCTCTACCGTATATCGCTTTGGCGATGGCGGGTTGAGCCCGCTGACCGGTCCAATGGACTCGGCGACCTTCAACCGGGTGCTGGACGAAGCGGTCATCGAACACAATGGCCAGCGTTACGCCTGGACCATTCCCTTGAGCTTGCCGGTCACGCAGGCTCAAGCCGAGAGTATCTCGGTGGGGCAAGACGTGGCGTTGGTGAACCCTGCGAACGAGATCATCGGTACGCTCAAGGTCAGCGATGTGTTTGCCTGGGACAAGCCGCGGTACCTGGCCTCGGTCTATGGCACCGAGCGGACCGATCATCCCGGGGCCGACATGGCGTTGGTCAACGATGCCGGCAAGGACATGCTGCTGGGCGGCACGGTCAAGGTGCTGCCGCAACCGAAGAACCCCGACTTTGGCCGCTATGTGCTGACCACCCGCGAGGTCCGCGCCGTGCTGGATCGCAAGGGCTGGGAGCGTTGCGTGGCCTTCCAGACCCGCAATCCCCTGCACCGGGCCCACGAATACGCGTTGGTGTACGGTTTAGAGACCCTGTTGCGTGCCGGCCACAATGCCGGTGCCTGTTTGAATCCGCTGGTCGGCGAGACCAAGCGCGACGATGTCAGCGCCGCGGTGCGGATGAAGACCTACGAGGCCCTGCTGGATAATCGCGAACTGGGCGTGGGCGACAGCGACCCCGAGTTGTGGTCGTCGCGGGACGAGAGCGTCCCCGATCGTGTGATTCTGATCGGCCTGGACATCAAGATGTTCTATGGCGGTCCCAAGGAAGCCGTGATGCACGGCATTTACCGGCAGAACTACGGCTTCTCGGACATCATCATCGGCCGCAAGCACGCCGACGCCCCGTTCCACGATGGTTCGCCGATCTGGGGCGATTTCGACGCCCACCAGATTTTCGATTCCCTGGGCGGCGAACTCAAGATTCAGCCGCTCAAGGTGGGCTTCGCGGCCTATTACGATTCAATCGGCCGGGTCGACCTGGTCGAGAACCACAAGGACGAAAAGCCCGTCAGCATCGCCGGCAAGGAGGTTCGCCGCTTGCTGAACGAAGGCCTCGAGGTTGACCCGCGGATCATGCGGCCCAGTACGGCCAGCATCCTGTCGCAGGCCCTGGCCGGCTCGGCTTCAAGCTGAACCCAACCCCTTGGCCATGAGATGCGTCTCGCGCGCATCTTACACATGCAGCAGTACCTGTTACGTTGACAAGGCGTGGGATGGGCCTCGGGCCACGTTCCACGCCTTGTACGTTTTCGCACCAAAGTCGCTGATCCTGGGCCCTGGCAACTGGGGAGATCAAACGCCGATGATGCCGGAATTCAACATCGCCGAGGTACGGGCTCAGTTTCCCGCTCTGCGGCGGCAGCACGCCGGACAAGAAGTCGTCTACCTGGACGGTCCCGCGGGCACGCAAGTGCCGCTGCGGGTGACCGAGGCCCTCACCGACGCCCTGCTGAATTTCAATGCCAATCGCGGTGGAGTATTCGCCACCAGCCAAGAAAGCGACCAACAACTGGCCCAGGCCCAGCAGGCCGCCGGCGATCTGTTGGGTTGTGGGGACGATCCCGACTGCGTGGTCTTCGGCCAGAACATGACCTCGTTGGTGTTTCAGCTTGCGGCGACCCTGGCCCGAACCTGGAAGGCCGGCGACGAGAT
>JBJHDE010000596.1:0-3688 GCA_050486385.1 Planctomycetales bacterium
GTTCTCGGTGTACTCCAGCGCCGGGGTGTCGATCGGCGCAAAGCCAAAGCTGCGATACACCCGCCGGGCGGTTTCAATGAGCCGCTCGCGGGGCAGCATCGTGGCGGGCAGATAATCGCGAAAACCCTTGAGGGTCCGCGGAGTGATGCGGGGGCGTTTGTCGCCGCTCATGCTTTGGCAACGGGGTCAGTTGGGTGACAGAAATTCCGAGGGTTCACACGCCCCATCTTACGCCAGACACGGCGATTCCGACAGGGTTCGCTTGGGGACCGTGCGGCGGCTTGGCGAGCCCCGACCCACTCCCGCCACGGTGTCAGGAGACCGGCCCGGTGGCTTTGGCCGACAAGCGGGCCAGGGCCGTCTCCAGCCAGGCGTCCTCGGGCCAGCCGTAGGGCCGGAACTTTTCAATCAGGCCCTGCTCTTCATGGAAGAACAACGCCCGATTCGGGCCCAGCCGCGTGGCTTGCGGACCGTCGATCAGGGCCGTGCTGTCGGACATGCTCATTTGGAACAGCACCCGCATTTCGAACTCGCGGAGGCTCTGGCGATCGAAGGTCCTCTGCACGTTTGTGTAGGTGTCGCACCAGGCCAGCACATGGACTCCCACGCCCGGGCCCTCTTTGAGCAGATGGGCCAACAGTTTGTCGGGCGAGGGCGGGGCGTCCTCGTTGACCCGCGAGAAGCTGAAATCGTCCTCGGCTTTGCGAAGGTCGCGGATCCGCGACAGGTCGTGGATGACCAGATACCAGCTTGGGGCGTCGGAGTCGTGGCCTTCCAGGCGGCGGTCGGCTTCGGCGGCCAGCGTGCCCAGGGCCTCGGCCAGGGTGCGGCGTTCAATCACGGTGGTGTGTTGGGGCAGCCGCTCGGCCAGGGCGGGCAAGCGGCCATGCAAGGGCGAGTCCGGCGGGCTGCCATCCAGCAAGAACACCCGACTGCCGGACTCGCCGGTGGGATGTTGCGCGGCCAACGACACCAGGGCCCCGGCCAGCACACCCTGGGCGGTTTCTTCTTGCTGGCCAACAATCAACAGATGGCTACCGGCCTGCCGACCGAAGCTGGCGGCCGTGGGGTCTTTGATGGCGATGGCTTCGCCGAGCCATGCCCTGGGCAGCTTGCCGGGCTCGGCCCGACCGTCCAGCAGTGCCGCAAGCTGGGTGTTCTGATCGAGCGTGGCGGCGGCGTTGCCCTCAAACACGATCATCGGCCACCGGGTGTCGGGAGTGTGTTCGGCATTCAGGCGGGCCACCTCGGCCAGAAAACGATCGCGACGGTCGTCCCCCAAGAACGCGACCTGGAAGGGATTGTTGCCTTCGATCCGGCCGTTGGCATCGTTGTAGATTGCCTCGCCCGGTCGATTGAGCAAACGGGCCGCGGAGTTCTCTTCGCTGAGAATCAGGTGGGCGTCGGCCTCGCTGCACTGCAGGGCGATGCGGACGGCCATCTGCCCGATGGTGCTGCGGGGCAGGCTGTAGCTGCCGCCCAGGGTCTGCGAGCCAAACAGCACGTGAATGCCAAAGGCTCGGCCCTGCCGCACCAGGCGATCCAGCAGCAGACCCGCGTCCTGCGAGATGCGATCGTCTTCGGTGAAAAACTCCTGGAACTCGTCGACCACCAGCAGAATCCGCGGCAGGGGCGGCTGATCGGGCAGCCGTCGGTAACCAGGCAGGTCCTGCACACCCAGGTCGCGGAAGCGATCGCCGCGGATCTTCAGCTCGTCGTCCAAGCGGGCCATCACGCTCAGTCCGAACTCCCGCTCGCTTTCAATCGCCACGACCCGGGCGTGCGGCAGGCGATGGGTCGCATAGGTTTTGAACTCGACACCCTTTTTGAAGTCGATCAGGTAGAGTTCCAGTTCGTCGGGCCGATAGGCCAAGGCCAGGTTGGTGATCAACGTGTGCAGCAGGGTCGATTTGCCCGAGCCCGTCTTGCCGGCGATCAGTACATGCTGCGAGGTCCCATGGCCCAAGGTCATGAGCTGCCGCTTGGTCGCGCCGCTGCGGCCGACGGCCACTTCGACTTCGCTGGCGCTACTGCCCCGCCAATACTCCTCGGGTCGGGGCGCGATAAACTCGAAGGGCACCTCGACTCGATGGGCGTCGCGGGCCAGCTCGCCGGCCTTCTGCACCAGCAGGCTGAATTGCTCGCGCTCGGGCGGTTGTTCCAGCTCCAGAGTAAACGGGGCTAGGGTGCTGTCGGGCCAGATGTAGCGACCGTCGCGCCAGCGGAACACCAGGGCGTGCCGTTCAAGGTCTTTCAAATCGAAACCTGGCGGCATCGCCTGCCGCACATCGACCGACACCAGCAGATAGACCCCGCACCGCGGCCCGCTCTGGGCGATGCTCAGCAGCCGCCGCGCGGCGGTCTCGCTGAAGTTGGTGGGAAAATCGGCCACGACCACAAAGCGATAGGGCTCGGCGATCTCGCCCGCCACGGCGTTGTACTCCTCGATCGAGCTGTACTCGTTGCGGAGATACTTTTGGATCACGTTCTCCATGTGCTCGGTCACATCGGTCAGCCGCTGTTCAATCTGGGCCATCTCGGTCCAGATGCGATTGGTCACAAGCTGATCGTTGTAATCGGCCAGGTGCATGAACGCGGCAAAGCTCTGACCCAGGCCCACGGGGTCGAAGATGGTGAAGCGCACCTTGCCGGGCGGAATCGCCGTCAGCAATCGCAGCATCACCGTCGAGATGGTCTGCAAGGCCACCGGCTGGGCGTTGGGATTGGTCCGAAACACCAGCGAGGCCTGATCGGGAAACACCGCCAGGGCCGGCAGCACCAAGGGCGGCAGCGTGTGTTCTTGAAGCCGCTTGGCCTTGGGAACGCCATCGGGGATTTGATCGAGTTCAATCGTCAGCTCGCCCAACGGCCAGGCCGGTGGAGCCGGGGCGTCGCGGTCGATATCGGCCGACGACTGACTCAGATAAGCAGCCCAGGCGGCGGTGTCGGCAAAGCGGGGGAACAGATCGGACGTCTCTTCCTGAATCCGCAAGGCCTCCTGCTCGGCTTGGGACAGCCCCTGCTGCCACTGATCGGCCAGGCTTTGCCACAGCCGCTCGCGCTTGGCACGGCCCGCGGCCAGGGCCTCGTCCATGGCGCGTTGGCAGCCTTCCTGATCGCTGGTGTGTTGTGTTTCAAGCTGTTGAATCCGCCCCGAGTAGCGGGCGTTGATCTCGTCCAAGCGGGCCTGCTGTTCGGCCCGACGGCGGCGGGTGTCGTGCTCGTACCGGGCGGTGAGATCGCCCAGCCGCGTGGCGCGATTCTGCTCGGCCGCACGAAGTTCGGGACCAAAGCGGGCCTCGATCCGGGCCAGATCGGCCTTGTGCCGGCTTTTGAGTTCGCGACGCTGTTGCTCGCACTCGGCGGTGACTTGCTCCAGGGCCAGGCGGGCTAGCTCTTGCCCCTGGCCACAGGCCCGCAGCAACGGCCCGAAGGTCTCGTCGATGCCTGCCCGGGCCATGGTGCTGACCAACAGCGTCATCAGCACACTGCTCACAACCGTGGCCAGCACGGTGCCCACCAGCCAGGGAATCGGGTCGAACTCCAACAACCAGCCAATTGGCATCACCAGCAATAAGGCCAGAACGATGTACAAAAAGCCGATGCGGCCGCCGCGGAACATCGGCGGGCTGGAGAGCCCCTGAAGCTGCCGCAGATAGTTCTCGGCCGCGTTAACAAACGCCCGCAC
>JBJHDE010000597.1:0-1516 GCA_050486385.1 Planctomycetales bacterium
GCGTTGGTCAACACCATCCGGGTCATGGGATCAATCGCCCCCGGGGGCACCAGGTCCTGAATCTTGTCGCGGGTCTGTTTCGCGACCCAGGTGTTGATGAGTTGCCGAGCATCTTCGGGAGCACGAATGAAATCGACTTCCTGCAAGGGCGCCCCGTAGTGATCGCCACACAGCTTGATAAACTCGGGCCGAAACCCATAGTCCTGCTGCCCCCACAATCGATTCGCTACCGTCAATTCAAACGGTCGCTTCTGACCATTGGCATTCCATTTGGCGATCAACTGACCGAAGGCCCCGTGCAGGCGATCGGCCGGCAGTTCAAATCGCAGGGTCTCGCGCATTTCGGTTGCGGTGTTGCCCCGCGCGCCGGCGTAGCACATCCCAAACGCATTGCTGATGGAGTACGGCGAAAGAAACAGGTTGCCTTCCTCAGCCGCGAGCCGTTGATACAAGGCCAGGCCAAACTCGTTGTTCCCCTGCACCAAGGTCTGCACCTCGTCGTTCTTGGGTACCTCCGCCGTGGTCACGCCGGCGGCCAGAGCGAATGTCAACAACAGCATCAACGTCAGCAGCGTCCGCATCGGGTGGCTCCTTGGTGTCGCCAGGGGGGAGAGAATCCAACAGTTGGCTTGGCAGCCGCAACTCATCCAGTTTCGTACAACCGGACGCCCGGGCAACCCCGAGCCAGCCGTTTCGGCAGGGCGGATCGCTCAACCGACGCCCCGGGCGTGAGACGCAGCCCCGGCCCCGGCGACTCCCTAGAAAATGCAAATTTCTTGGCGGACAAATAGAGCCATCCTCCTCAGGTGATGGGGGGTGTTGGTGATCACTCCGATTTCCTTCCTTTTTGGGACGCGATAGAGACGGGCCCATTTGCGAAGATCGATCGACCACCCATCTCGCCAGAAACCTCTGCCAGACGGGGTTTTGGACTACCCCCCCACCCCCCCTCTTGTGGCAAATGATGTCTCAGGGTAACTTAGTAAGCTTTCCTAGCCAGCAATCCTCCCCGGAGCGCCAGCCAGTCGAGCAAGGTTGAAACGGGGGGATTTGAGATGAACCAGCAAGGCGACCCATTTCACGAGACATGGCGGGAGTGGAAGGCAACCGTCGAGGGCCATCCTCAACTTACCCCTGAGGTCAAGTGTCTCTTCGTGGCTGTAATCTCCCCAAAGTCCCTCCACGCCCTCGGCGAGTTCGCAATGCTCCACGCCTCGGTGGCTGGGCGTTGGAGGCAGGGAGAACTTTCTGGTGAACATCCTTTCGAGATCGCTCGGCAGAACTCGCAGCTGCTGGCCGACACTGTTCCGGCCTGCGCCGAGGCCGCCCTAACGGCCTACCAAATCTTCCAGGAGATTGCACGCAGTACTCCCGATCTGCGAACTGGAGCGTTCTATGCCTTTCATCTGCAAGTACTCATTCAAGGCCCGATTGATCATGCCCAAGCCGGCGCAATCGAGGAAATTCACCGGCGAGCAGGAGCGTATGTGGATAACAACCATCAACCAACGGTCCG
>JBJHDE010000597.1:1526-3680 GCA_050486385.1 Planctomycetales bacterium
GGCTGATACCGTTTGTGGCTTGTGTGCTGGGGCTAATCTACCTCGTCAGCACATGGTCGTCGGGCTCTTGGTCGCCACCTGACCGCCCAAAATCATCCCTCAAGGAAGTTCGAGCGGCTGAGATTGAGCCTCGAGTGACACAGCGGCAACAGTCACAAACACAGTTTCGGCTCATTGCGGAGGCAATCGAAAGAGCACGCTATCGACGGCTTTCCGAGCAGTTCGGTTTTCGTGACCCAACACCTCCTTGGCCCAGAATCGCCACCTATCTCTCAGGACCGCAGGGGCCTTTCACTCAGGGGGCCAGCACGCTTACGATCCGCAACAGAAGCACCGCAAAGGTCGTTCGATTGGTCCGGCTTGTTGCTGGCGAGGCCTGCCCAGTGCGAGAGTTCTACTTGCCGGCAAACCAATTCTTCACTTGCTCGGGCGTACCGCCAGGGCACTACGAGCTTCGCGTTAAGAACATTGATCAAGGCGGTTATCTCAAGTCCGACAAGTTCTTGATCTCTGAGCACCGAACCGTGCAGGGCATCCAGTACACAGAGATGTCTGTCACGCTCTACACCGTCCCAAACGGCAACTTCTCGTCATCACCACTCGATCCGCAGGACTTCTGAATTTTCTAGTCTGTTGGTCACGCCTCTTGCTGTCCCGACCCCCTGAAGTCGTTCACCAGTCGGCTTTCCGAGGCGCCGCAACGCCCCAGCCCGTCAACGACAACCGACAAACGACGCGTTCTAAGGGACCCTTCGGAAGCAATAATCGTCCAAGATGCAAGTTTCTTGGCGGTGTCGTGGGAGTATTCCCCCAGCTCAGCTTGGTTTATGGTAACCCGGCGAGGGGATTTCCACTCGATAAGGATGCATCGAGACCACGTGAGGAGACTATGTCGATGGCAATCCAACCCGGGTTGACTGGTCCGCGGCTGGCCAGCGTGCTGCTTGCCGCCTGGATGCTAACCCCCACCGTGGGAGCCGCCGGGCATCCGCCCTTAATGGGGGTGCAGCAGACCATCGCCCATCGCGGAGCCAGCACCGAGGCTCCCGAGAACTCCCTGGCCAGCGTGCGGCGGGCGATCGAAAGCGGGGTCACGGCCACCGAGATCGACATCCGCACCACGGCCGATGGCCAGCTTGTGCTGCTGCACGATGCCACGCTCGATCGCACGACCAACGGCAGCGGGCCGGTCGGCAAGATTACCCTCGATGCGCTGCGGCAACTTGATGCGGGAAGCTGGTTCGATGAGCGGTTCCAGGGCGAGCGGGTGCCGCGGCTCCGCGAAGTGCTGGCCCTATGCCGCGGGCAAATCGACGTGGTGTTGGACCTCAAGGAGCAAGGCGAGCCCTACGCCCGGGCAATTGCCGCCGAAGTGCGGGAGTTTGGCGAACCGAGGCGCACCATCGTGGGCGTGCGGAGCGTGGCCCAGGCCAAGCTGTTTCGCGAGTTGCTGCCCGACGCCCGCCAGTTGGGGCTGATCCCCAACACCGATGCGATCGAGGCCTTCGCGGAAGCCGGCGTCGAGACGATTCGTCTGTGGCCACGGTGGCTGGACGACCGACAGGAAGGCAAGTCGATCGCGGCGGAACGGGTCCGCCGGGCCGGGGCGCAATTGCACCTCAACGGCAAGACCGGCGCTCGCGACGAAGTGCAAGACCTCCTCGGTCACCAACCCACCTCGCTCATAGCCGACGATCCCCGCAAGCTGGTCCAGACCCTGACCCAATTGCAGGCCGAGCACGACGGCTCGCCCTAGCCAATCAGCCCCACCGAACCACCTTCAAAGAGCACGCCCAGGTCATTCATGGCATCACTGATGCCGCCGAGGGTCTCTTGCCGCACCCGGTCGCGCCACCACTGATAAAATCCAAGCATTACAACTCCTCACGGATCGAGAAAAAGGTCACGGCCACAAGTAGGGGCGCGCCAAGGAACATCCCCAAGAGTGAAAGCTCGTGGCTCTCGTGTCAGGGGAGGCTGGCACCATGCCAGCGATCAGGGGAGTGTTTCCTGGCGGCGTGAACACCGCTGGGCGCTGTGCGGCCACGAACCTCGCATCGTGGCAGCGGAGGAAAACGGCGGCCGTTGCGAGGGCCTGGGGTGCGCCTCGAAGGGGAAGGTCCTGCGGGGTTCGGGGAGTCCGGCTGCGGCCGG
>JBJHDE010000598.1:0-800 GCA_050486385.1 Planctomycetales bacterium
GCCAAGTTGTGATCCCGTCCACCCACGATCCCGCCCTCGAACGCCTGGTCGCCAGTTTGGCGGCGACCGCCGACGAGCGGGATGCCACCGGGCATTGGCCAGCCGACGAGATTGCCCAGGCCGCCGCCGCTGGGGTCTTCCGCTGGTTTGTGCCGCCCGAGTTGGGCGGGTTCGGGTGGAATTACGCCGACCAGATCCGCGGCCTGACGGCCCTGGCGCGGGGATCGCTGGCGGTTGCCTTTGTGCTGACCCAGCAGACCACCTCGCTGAAGTGGGTTGTCGGCAGCCCCAACATTTCCCTCCGCGATGCGGTGTTGCCCCAACTGCTGGATGGTTCGTTGTTCTCCAGCACTGGTCTGGCCCAGTTGACCACCAGTCGGCAACACCTGGGCAAGCCGGCTTTGCTGGCCACGCCGGTGGAGGGCGGCTTCCGGCTCGATGGCTTCTGCCCCTGGGCGACCGGTGCCAGCCAGGCCGATCGGATTGTGATCGGCGCCGCGTTGGACGATGGCCGGCAGATGCTGGCCCTGTTGCCCACCGACGCCCCCGGCCTGGTGTGCGAGCTCCCGCAACCCCTGCTGGCCCTGAACGCCACGCATACCGGCAGCGTGCGATTGAACGGCGTCTTCGTTTCCGATGCCGATGTGCTGCACGCACCCTGCGAAAGCGTGATGGCCAAGCGGCAAACCGGCGGCACCGGGGGCCTGGAGACCTCGGCCTTGGCCCTGGGATTGGCCGAGGCGGCCATCGCCTTTATTGACCATCAGGCCGAACGCCGCGAGGAACTCGATCGCCCGGCC
>JBJHDE010000598.1:810-2674 GCA_050486385.1 Planctomycetales bacterium
AACTCGGACTGGTCAGCGACGACCTGTTCGCCTTGGCCGTGGGTCAGGCGGCCTGCACCCGCGACGATGTGCGACAGCGCGCCAACAGCCTGGTGGTTCGGGCCAGCCATGCCGCCTTGATGGCCGCCAAGGGCAGCGGATTCGTCGCCGGACATCCCACGGGCCGCTACTGCCGCGAAGCCCTGTTCTTTTTGGTCTGGAGCTGCCCGGCACCCGTGGCCACCGCCCAGCTTTGCGAATTCGCCGGCCTGCCCGCTCCCAGATGACTCACCGAAGGCTGACTCACCAACGGCTGGGGCGTCTCGACAAGCCGCCACAGCGGGGTATCATCGGGCGTTGCGCGCTCCAACACGGGATGCGCCATCTCGCTGTGAATCTACCCCCATCGCCCGTCCCCCTTGCGTGTCGACCAATGAGCATCCGCCAGTTCATGGATCACAATTATCGTCACTTCAACGCCCGTGAGACGCTGGAGTCGGCTCGGGCGTGGTGCGAGCTTTTGGACCGTGGCGGCAAAATGCTCCTGGCCTTGGGTGGCGCGATGAGCACCGCCGAACTGGGCGTAACCCTGGCCGAGATGATCCGCCAAGGCAAAATCCACGCCATCAGTTGTACTGGCGCCAATCTCGAAGAAGACATTTTCAACCTGACCGCCCACAACGATTACAAGGTCGTACCGCACTGGCGCGAGCTGTCGCCCCAAGACGAGCTGGACCTTCGCGACGAGGGATTCAATCGCGTCACCGATACCTGCATCCCCGAGACCGTGCTGCGCCACATCGAACGGCAGATGCTGGAGTATTGGACCGAGGCCGCCGACAAGGGCGAGAGTTACTTTCCCTACGAGTACTTCTACCGGCTGATCCGTGAAGGCCGCCTCGACAATGCCTGCCAGGTGCCCAAGGAAGAAAGCTGGCTGTGGGCCGCTTGCGAAAAGAACATTCCGGTTTTCTCGCCCGGCTGGGAAGACTCGACACTGGGCAACATCTTCACGGCCCGCGTGATCGAGGGCAAGGTCAAAAGCCACTCGGCTATCAAGACCGGCACCATGCAAATGCAACACCTGGCCGAATGGTACCTGGCCAACCAGGACCCCGCCGGAATTGGCTTCTTTCAAATCGCCGGCGGAATCGCGGGCGACTTTCCCATCTGCGCGGTGCCGATGCTGATTCAGGATCTTCGCCGCGACGTGCGATTGTGGGCCTACTTCGCGCAGATTTCTGATTCCACGGTCTCTTACGGTTCCTATTCTGGCGCCAATCCCAACGAGAAAATCACCTGGTACAAGCTGCCGCCCGAGGCTCCCAAGTTTTCAATCAACTCCGATGCCTCGATCGTCGCCCCATTGATCTTCTCGTACGTGTTGAACCGCTGAGACATTTTGTGGCCCCGCCGAGATTCGCCCCTTGATCGAGCGAGTGTGATAGATGGCCCAGGCAGCCTGTATTCTGGTCACCGGAGCCACGGGCAAAGTTGGTCGGCGGTTCTTAGAGGCCGCACTCGCCGATCCACTGCTCGAAAGTTGGCGGTTTAAGGCGTTGTGTCACAACCGCACGCTCGACCCCGCGCCGCGATTGGAAGTCGCCCAGGGTTCGATCGCCGACCGCGCGGTGGTCGCCTGGGTCATCGGTGACGTCCACGCCGTGCCGCCACCGCGGGCAACGGGCCCCGGAGCCGGTCGATCCCTGGAGTTCGACCGGGTCCGGATCGTCGGCCGGTCGTGAGGTGACGGGCCCGCAGACGCCAGCGTCCCTGCCGCGACCGCCCGACGCGGACGGACCGCCGGTCGACGGTGCGCTCGTGGAGCTCGAGCGGCGCCGCCGGGACCGCGGACTGGTGGTCGCGCTGCTGGTCGTCTCCGTGT
>JBJHDE010000598.1:2684-3678 GCA_050486385.1 Planctomycetales bacterium
GTGGTCGACCGGGCCATGCGGGATGTGACGCATGTCGTGCATCTGGCCACTTGTAAAGAGACGCCCGAACTGGTGATGGATGTCACCGTGAAAGGGCTGTTCTGGCTGCTTGAGGCGGCCCGCGCGAGTTCCACGTTTCGCCAATTTGTTCTGATTGGCGGCGATGCGGCGATGGGCCACTTCTTTTATCCGCATCCGGTGCCCGTCACCGAGCAGCAGCGGCACTCGGCCTATCCAGGGTGTTATGCCTTGAGCAAGGTGATCGAAGAGGTCATGCTCGAGCAATACTATGTGCAATACGATCTCAACGGTTGTTGCCTGCGCGCTCCGTGGATTATGGAGAAAGACGACTTTCGCTATCAGCTTTCGTTCGGCGACGATGTGTTCGGCGGCCCACGCTGGCGGGAACTGGTCACCCCGGAAGAAGCCGATCGCTACCAGGCCGAGCAGCGCGTGCCGGTGATGTTGGATCCCGAGGGCCAGCCGGTGTTGCGAAACTTCGTACACGTGAACGATTTGGTGGCCGCCATGTTGCTGGCCATCGATCAACCCGCCGCCCGGCAACACACCCTGAACATTGCCATGGACGAGCCGGTCGACTACCGCAAGCTGGCCGACTACCTGGCCGCCACCCGGGGCCTGCCCTCGGTGGACATCGTCACGCCGTATCGATCGACCTGGCTCGACAACACCAAGGACCGCGAGACCCAGCAGGAGGCGCTGAAGGAAGGCTGGGACTGCTCCTTCGCCTATGCCTTCTGCTCCGTCTCGCGCATCCAGAGCGCGGTGGACGTGGAGCAGCTTCTCGGCCGCGTGCTGCGCATGCCCTATGCGAAGCGCCGCAAGGAGGACGCGCTGAATCGGGCCGCCTCCGAGGAACCTACTGAAGCCGAAGGCCAGGACGAGAACCCGCCGGAGCCTAGCCATTCGGCGGTGTTGTTTGCCCTGTCGCAAGAGACCGGCGGTCTGGACGATCGGAAGCGCGGGGTGGTCG
>JBJHDE010000599.1:0-3666 GCA_050486385.1 Planctomycetales bacterium
GCCCAGGTAATCGGTCGTCATGGGCCGATCCGGGTGGCGGGCCACCTGGACAATCTCCCACGGTTCCAGGTTGCGGTAGACCTTGCGCTTCAGCTCGGTCAGGTCCCGCTTGAGCTTGCGCACCTCTTCGCGGGCTTCGGGACCATCGTCGCTGGCGGACTCGCGACGGGCGATGCGGGCCTCAAGCTCGTAGATGGGCTGCTCGAAGGCCAATTGGTGAATCGTGTCGGCCATAGCAAGATGCACTCGCGGGACCACGGAATCGGTGTTGACAATCCGTCGATTCTGACAGATTTGCCGGCTCCGCGCCAAGGCGAGTCGGATGGCCGCAGTCCCCAAGCCCCTGAAAGCCCTCAACCGTGGCCCCCCACGATTGGCCCCAATCGCCGAGCCCGCGGCAGGCTCACTCCAGGGCGCCGGGTGGGTTCCGCTTGAAGATCCGCAGCCCGCGGAATTCAATCAGCATGCGGGTCATGCTCTCGGGCCGCTCCTCGGGCCGCTTGGCCATCATCTTGGTCACCAGGCGGGCGAACTCCGGCGTCACATTGGAATTGGCGCCTTCGAGGTTGGGCACCGGAGCCGAAAGGTGCTTCTGCAGCAACTCCGCCTCGCTGACACCCACGTAGGGCGGTTTGCCCGACAGCAGTTCAAACACCGTGCAGCCAAAGCTGTACAGGTCGCTACGAATCGTCAGCGCCCCGCCGCGAATTTGTTCGGGCGCCATATAGCTGCGGGTCCCTTGAATCCGCGTCCGGGTAAAGAACCGGGCGAAACCGGTCACCTGCTTCTGAGCCAGGGCGAAGTCGATCAGCCGGATGTCGCCGTGCTCATCGCTGAGGTAGTTGTCGGGCTTGATGTCGCGATGGATCAGGTTCTGCTTGTGGAAATAAGCCAGGGCCTCGCCGGCCAGCCGGACAATCTTGGTGGCCCGGGTGGCCATGTTCTCGGGACCGTACTGCGAGATCTCCTGTTTGAGGTTCTGATACGGAAACAATTCCATCACCACATGGGGCGAGCCCTTGATGTTGAACAGCTCGTACATCTTGATGATGTTCGGATGGTCCAGCCTGCGGGCCACATCGTACTCGTTGCGGAGCAAGCCCACGTGCTCGCGATGGTGGGCAAACTGCGGCAGCAGGTGCTTCAGGGCAAACCGACTGCCGGCCCGATCATCAATCACTTCCCAAATCTGGCTGGTCTGGCCAGTCATCATCACCCGCAGCTTGCGGTAGGGACCGATATGCTGAGACACAGCATTCCACCTTGTCGGAGCGCATCACGATCGGAAGGCCATCGGCTTGGTGCGACGGACTCACTAAGTTTACTGGGCCTTTGAGGCAGTCACAATTGGCCCATCGGAGGGCGTATAGCCACGGCGGTCCAACACCTCCAGATAGACCTCGCGGATTCGGCGAGTCATGGTCTCGTGGGCGAACGGCTCGCGACACAGTTCGCGGCCCCGCGCCCCCCAGCGGGCCCGTAACTGGGCATCGTCAATCAGGCCGCTCAGGGCGGCGATCAGGGCATTCACATGCCGGGGCGGGACCAACAGCCCGGTCTCGCTGGGCCGCACGACCTCGCGGGCGCCGTCGATATCGAAACTGACCACGGGTTTGCCCGTCAGCATGCCTTCGGGCAAGGCCCGGGCCAGGCCCTCGCGGACACTGGTATGGACCAGTACATCCATGGCCGAGAGGGCGGCCGGCATGTTTTCGGGCGGAACCAGTCCGGCGAACACAAAATGCTGACGCAAGCCGGCGGCCCACACCTGGCGTTCCAAGCGCTCGCGAAGAATGCCATCGCCGACCAGCAGGAAGCGGACCTGCGGATACCGTCGGACCAGCTCGGTGGCCGCCCGCAGCAAAAACTCGTGGCCCTTGAGCGGAAACAGCCGCGCGACCTTGCCCAGCACCACGTGCGAATCGTCGAATCCAAACCCGCGGCGGGCCTCGTCCCGTAAGGGATCGGCCGCCAGAAACGGGTCGACCTCCATACCACTGTAAATCGTCGTGAACTGCTCGCGCGTGGCGATTCTGGCGTTGACGAACATCTCGCGCATGGCGTCGCTGACGCCAATGAACGCGTGGGTCTGGCGGGCGGCGTACCATTCACACATCCGCGCGACGATCCCTTCGATCCAACCTTGTCCCGGGTACCACGGGGGACCGTGAACCGTGTGAACCACCGCCGGCACGCGGAGCGCCCAGGCCGCCTGACGGCCCAGGACACCGGCTTTCGCGCTGTGGGTGTGAACCACATCGGGCTGAAACTGGCGAATCAAACGCTTGATCTTCCAGTAGGCGGAAAACTCCTGGCGAAAGCCAATCTCGCGGCGCATCGAGTCGACAATCTCAACCGGGACGCCGTTCCGCTGGGCCCGGTCCAACAGGCTGCCTTCGGGCCCCAAGGGCGGCCCGGTAATTAACAACACCTCGTCGCCGTGAAGACGGATCAAGTCCTCGCAATTCAACAGCGTATTTTCTTGAGCGCCGCCCAGGATCATCCGCGTGATGATATGACAAACGCGCATGATGCTGACTTTCCTTGAGCAGGGTATTGTCACAAGCGGCAACCTTACACTCGCGCTCGCGACCAGGTTGTGAAGCTCTCCGCGGAATGCACCGCGCGACTTCAGGATGCCTCAGGTGGATTGAACCCACAACAAACACAGTCCCGCCGCCGGCGCGGTCATGCCCGCCAGACGGCGATCGCGGGCGACCAACACTTCGCCGGGCCAGGCGATCGGCCGTCGGCCGCGGCCAACCTCCACCAGGGTGCCCACGATGGTCCGCACCATGTTGTAAAGAAAGCCGTCGGCCTCGACTTCCACAACCACGAAATCGCCGTCCTCGTCGCTGGGTGTGTCGGGCCGTTGCCAGTGACGCCCCTCGGCCACGGGCCGACACCGCCGCACCTCGCAGGCCAGCACGGTCCGCACGCTGGTTTGCCGCACGGTCCCGCGGGATTCGAAACTCGCGAAGTCGTGCCGACCCACCAGGGACGCGGCCGCGGTGTGCATGGCCAACGTGTCCAGCCGCGTGGGAACCGCCCAACACCACGCCCGCGAGAGAATCGGCCGCCCGGGGCCATCGTACAAGAGATAACGATAGCGTTTGCTCACGGTGTCGGCGATGGCGTGGAATCCGTCGGCCGCCCGCGCGCAGGCCACCACGCCAATGTCATCGGGCAGCAAGGCGTTCAATCCGCCCATGAGCCGCTCGGGCGGGATGTCAACCGGCGTGACCACGCTGACAAGCTGCCCCAAGGCATGGACGCCGGCATCGGTCCGACTGCTGCCAATCGCCTGGGTGGGGCTTTGCAGAATCTGGGCCAAGGCCCGTTCGACTTCCCCCTGGACGGTGGGGCGATCGGGTTGGACCTGCCAGCCGTGGTAGGCCGTGCCCTCGTAGCTGATGGTCAGTTTGAAGGTGGGCATGGAACCGGCTCGCCGGTCGGAAGGTCAATCGCCACTGCCCTGCCCTGCCCTGGCGAGTTGGCCCACCAGCAGTTCGGCGATCTGCACCGCATTGGTGGCGGCCCCCTTGCGGAGATTGTCACTCACGCACCAGAACGTCAGCCCGTGGGGATGCGACAGGTCGCGGCGAATCCGGCCCACGAACACTTCATCCCGCTGCCGACAGTTGGCCGGCATCGGATAGACACCGG
>JBJHDE010000600.1:0-3662 GCA_050486385.1 Planctomycetales bacterium
CCACGGCACTGGGCATTTTTGCCATGATCGACGGCGAGGACCAGGCCAATCGTGACATGGCTTTCAATCAAGTCGCCCTGGTTCCGTTCGCGACGATGGCCTACACGGCCCTGGATTTGAGCAACGATCTCCAAACGTCTCTGCGGGTTGCGGTCAGCCGATTGACAACCTATCCGGGTAATAGCTTCATCCGACCGCACGGCTCTGGGGCGACCAACATCGGCATGGGCATCAAACGCAGCCTGCGGGTCCTGACCGATCCCGATGGTCGCGGGCGCTCGTTTGCCAGCAAGACGATTGCCTTTTTTGGCGATGGGACACCGACGTACAGCATTGATGGTGGTTTTGAAGACAACGAGTATGATCCCGTGACGAATACCGAGAAGTTGCAGATGAACGCTTCTCACGGTACTTCCTACGCGCGGTATTGGGCCGATAAGTGCGGTGACGCCGGGGTCACTCTGCACACCATCGGAATCGGCGGCGCAGGAACTGGAAGCGGTGCGGCCCTGCTGGAAGACTTGGCCAACCGCGGCAACGGCATTTTCCGCGGATTCGCTAATGTAAAGGACGAGTCCGACCGCGAGGAATTGCGGCAGCTCTTTATCGCCATCGGCAAGGACAAGCTCGGGAAGCTCTACCTGGAGTGAGTCCCAGCACGGATCATTCGGGTCGGTGACTCCTGGGAATCGCCGACCTGCCTACCTCAGCCGCGCGGGGTTCGCTCCCGGACCCGCGCGGCTGTTTTCCGTTTGTAGCGGAGTCAGCTCCCCGGCTTTGCCTCCACATCACGCCCCCGACGGTGGCCCGACGAGTCGCGGCGGTTTACACTACGGACTGGCGGGTGGGTGCGGTTGATGCTTCCCACCGCCAGTGAGCAACGACTCACACTCCCCCCTGATGATCCCCCCAGCGGGCGTCGCCCGCGGTTTGCGAATTTGAGGACAATTGCACCATGAAGACATCTGGCTGGTTGGTTGCCGTACTGTGTGGGGCCTGGCTGAGCGGTTCGTGGGCGGTGGCCAACGAGGCCCAGCAAGCGGCTGTCGAGCGGGTCCAGCAACTCGGTGGCACTCTGAGGACCGATGACGACGGCAACCTGATTCTCGTGAACCTGGCCGAACGCCAGGCCAGCGATGCCGACCTGGAGGTCATCGCCGGGGCCGAGACCATCCGCGACATCACCCTGTGGGGGGCGGGCATCAGCGATGCCGGCCTGCAACACCTGCTCAAGCTGCAGGGCTTGCAGTTCCTGGTGCTCGAAAACACCGAGGTCAGCGACGACGGCGTCAAGCTGCTGCCCAAGTTCCCCCGCCTGCGGAGCGTCAATCTGCGGCGATGCACCAATGTCTCCAGCGCGGGGCTGGCCCCTCTGGCCGAAATCCCCACCCTGGAGCGGCTGTTTCTGCTGTACACCAATACCGCCGACGACGGCCTGGCCGCCCTGGAACCGCTGGGCGAACAGCTCAAAATTCTTGATCTCCGCGGGTGTGTGCTCATCAGCGACTTCGGGCTGGAGAGCGTCGGCAAGTTCAAAAACTTGATCATGCTCAAGCTCCGCAATCCGGCGGTCAGCGATTCGGGCCTGGCCCACCTGGCCGAACTGACCGACCTGCGAGACTTGGGGCTCGAAGACCTGGCCATCAGCGACGAGGGACTCAAGAGCCTGGCCGGGCTGACCAACCTGGAATATCTCACCGTGTTTCGCTGCTACGGAGTCAGTGCCGAGGGCCTGGAAGCCCTGACCGGCTTGCAGAAGCTGCGGGTGCTGTCGCTCCGCGATACGGCCATCGGCGACAGCGGTATGCAGCACGTGGCCAAGCTCAAGAGCCTGGAATCGCTGGACATGAACGAGACCCCGGTCGGCGATGCCGGGATGGAAAAGCTTACCGAGCTAGAGAATCTCAAGGTGCTGCGACTCTGGAACACCGGCCTGACCGATGACGGGCTGGCCGCCGTGGGCCGGATGAAGGCCCTGGAGGACCTGAATCTGGAAGAGTTGCAGCTCGGTGATGCCGCCCTGGCCCACCTGACCGGGCTGTCCAAGTTGCGGAGCCTGAATCTCAAAGGCACCACCATTGGGGATGCCGGCCTGGAGCACTTGGCCAAGATTCCGTCGCTGCGGAGTGTGAATCTGCAACTCACCCGCTGCACCCCCGAGGGGGTCGCGGCCCTGCGGAAGGCCCTGCCCGAGGCCCGCATCGAATTTGTTGGTAACTGAGCGGCCCAGTCGCACCGAATGTGTCGGGGCCGCTAGGCCGCCTGGGGTGATCCCATGAGGATGGGGGAGAAACCTCGGCGGCCCCAGAAGGCAATATCTGGCACGCAATTTCCCCATGGCCTGGCGTTGACGAGGTTCTCATGCAGCCCGATCCCAAGCACTTCAAGTCGGTCCAGGAAGTCGGCCGTCCCGATATTCTGCTGTGCCTGGCCCCTCTGGATGGCGACGAGTTCGCCATTGGCAGCTTCGACTTTCACGTGTACCGCGCCGATCTGTCTGCCGAGAAGGTCGAGCTGCAACCGCTTGGCAAGCATGACAGTTACGTCACCGGCGTGGTCCGCCATGGGCAGCGGGTCATCAGCGGTTCCTACGACCGGCACTTGGAGTGGTGGGATCTGGACAGCGCCAGCGAGATCCGTCGGGTCGCCGCCCACGACCGCTGGATGCGGAACCTGGCGATCGCGCCGGACGGTCGCTACGTGGTGAGCGTGGCGGACGACATGGTCGGCAAAATCTGGGATGCCGAGAGTGGGCAGCTTATCCACGAACTCCGCGAACACGCCGAAGTCACGCCGCACCACTTTCCCTCGATGCTGTACGCCTGCGCGGTCTCGCCCGATGGCCAGTTCGTGGCCACCGCCGATCGGGTGGGGTCGATCCTGGTTTGGGAGGCCGACAGCGGCAAGTTGGTCGCGCGGATGGAGGCGCCCGAGATGTACACCTGGGATCCCAAGGCCCGGCGGCATTCGATTGGCGGCATCCGCTCGTTGGCGTTCAGCCTCGATGGCAAACTGCTGGCAGCCGGCGGCATGGGGCAAGTGGGCAATATCGATCACCTCCAAGGGAAGACCCGGATCGAGATCTTCGATTGGCGGGAGGAAGAGCGGACGCACCTGTATGGCGATGGCCAATTCAAGGGCCTGGTCGAGGCCCTGGCCTTCCACCCCGAGGGCCACTGGCTGGTGGCCGCGGGCGGCGATAATGCCGGCTTTGTGGGCTTTTACGATTATCAGAACGATGCCGAAAAGCCCCTGGTCGAGCACAAGGCCCCCATGCATGTGCATGACCTGCACCTGGACGCCGCCACCGGCCAACTTACCCTGGTCGGCCACGGCCGGGTGGCTCGCTTCCAGGTCGGCGAGGCCTGAGCCGCTGGCAAGCTGGCCGCACCGTGCGGGCCAGATCCCTGCCAGCCGCCGCCCATCGCCGCGTCCCACAGGTCTGCGGCCGATGGCTTCAGGCGGAAAAATCGCGGAATTGCGATCCGCCGTCCCTCATTTCTACTGACAAGTGCGGGTTCTGGGCCATCGGCGCCAAGAATCCGGCTTGGGAGGAACGGACCTACTGGGCTATGCTAGAGTTTCGCGGGTGGGCGATCGATCGACCCAGGTCGGATGAATCGCCCCGGGACTCGAGAACGCGAGCTGGTGGATTGCCGTGG
>JBJHDE010000601.1:0-2186 GCA_050486385.1 Planctomycetales bacterium
AGCTGGAACTCAACCGAGGCGGTGCGGTCCGCAATCGGACGACGCCCGCGCCGGTGCTGCGGTATCGCTAACGCGAGTGGCTGGTCAGGCGACCTCCGTGCGGCAATGATTGGATTGACCGCAAAGGTTGGAGAACCGCATCGCCAAGGGGCCAGCATGAGCCACCGCAAAGCGACCATCTTGATGTGTCCGCCGGATCATTATGGCATTGAATACGAGATCAATGCCTGGATGAGCCGCCAGCGGCCAGCCGACCACACCGAGGCCGTGCGGCAGTGGACGCAGCTTCGCGAGATTCTTGAGCAACTCGGGGCCGAGGTCGTGACCCAGCCGCCGGTGCAGGGGCTGCCGGACCTGGTGTTCACGGCCAACGCCGCCCTGATTCATCATCGCCGGGCCTATCTGGCCCGCTTCAAACACGACGAACGCCAGCGCGAGGTCCCGCACATCGCCGCTTGGTTTCAATCCGCGGGCTTCGAGGTGCATCAACCGCCCGAGGGCATGAGCTTTGAAGGCGCCGGCGACGCGCTGTTTCTGGGCGAGACGTTGTTTGCCGGTTACCGCCAGCGGAGCGACGCCCGCGGCCATCAGATTCTGGGCGAGTGGCTGGGCGTGCGGGTGATCGCCCTGGAGCTGGTCGACCCGTATTACTACCACCTGGATACGTGCTTCTGCCCGCTGGACGAGCAGACGGCCCTGTACTTCCCGGCCGCCTTCGATGACTACGGCCGCAGGGCCTTGGCTGCCGCCGTGCCCCAATTGATTGAGGTGCCCGAGGACGACGCCCGACGGTTTGCGTGCAATGCCGTGGTGGTGGGCAAGTCGGTGGTGTTCAACACGGGGTGTCCCACCGTCGAGGCGAAGCTGGCTGAAGCTGGCTTCGCCTGCAAGACCTGTTTGCTGGACGAGTTTGTGAAGGCCGGCGGCAGCGCCAAGTGCCTGACCTTGCGATTGGACGGCGAGGAGGCCGCGGCCTGGGCCGCTAACGGCGCGGCCGGTTAGAACACGGTGCGTGCGGGACGCACGACCGTTGGGCCCGAGCCAGCCAGCGGTTCAATCAGACGAGGGTCCGGGCGCGGCGAGCACGACGTTCGGCCCGCAGTCGGTTGCGGCGACGGGCATCGCTGGGCTTCTCGTAATATTCCTTGCGGCGCATTTCCTTCTTGATTCCGCTTCGCTCGACCAGCTTACGAAATCGACGTACCGCTTCCTGAATGGTTTCCTTGTCGCGAACCCGCAGCTTGACCGTCAACGAACGCCTCCGTTCATCGAGTAAAATTCCGATCCCATGATGGCCACCACCCTGGCGGACCCTCACTATCATTGGGCGGATCCGTAGTTTATCGACGCAGCCGGAGAGCGTCCAGCCGCGAAACGGCACGTTTTTCGCTTATCCCGGCGGCTAGGTGCCCCCATCCTTTGTTGGGAATGCGCGGCGTAGGGCGGCCTGGTACTCGGCCGGGGTGTTCAGGTTTTCCAAGCAGGCGAGGGTGGGATCGATCCCCCGCAAGGCCGCTTCGTCGATCCAGGCGACATCGTCCAGGGACTCGACCAGGGCCATCATCCGCCGTTCGCCGCGGGCGACCAGGTCGGCCGCCAACGAGGCCACCTGGCGATCGTACACAGCACACAGGGGGTGATGCTGGCCTTCGACTGTGGGGATCGCGGCTTGGGAAGTCCCCCGAGTCTTGGCCAAAAAGGCAATCACCTTACTACCAAGAAAGGGGGTGTCGCAGCCAGTGACGAAGGCCGCCGAGACCGACTGGGGAAGCGTGGCCAGCACCTGGGCCAAGGCCGTCAGCGGGCCCGCGAAGGGGTCGCGATCTCGCAATATCGCCACGTCGTGCGGGAGATTCGGCAGGGCGTGTTCGGGCGAGGCCACCACCACGATGGGCCGGCAGACATCCCGAAGCTGGGCGATGACGTGCTCTAACAGGCTGCCTGCCCCCCAGGCAAGCTGGAACTTGGGGCGACCCATGCGGCGGCCGCGACCCCCGCAGAGGATGACTCCGGCCAGCTCACTGTTTGGGTGGGGGGCTTGCATTCGCCGGGAACTCCTGGAAGGGTGGGGCCGCGATGGCGGGTGATGCACTGAACAATTGTTTCACGTGAAACAATTCGCCCGACCCGAGGCCCTCATCTGGAAAGAAACGGCCCTAACATGCCGCTGCTGCTGACGTTGCGAC
>JBJHDE010000601.1:2196-3645 GCA_050486385.1 Planctomycetales bacterium
GGGAGCTGGTGCCCGAGCGGTTGTCTGGCCGACCGTTGAGCGAAATTCAGCGAATGCCGCTGGTGGAGGATGGGCCATCGCTTTCCATCGGCGAGGTGTTTCTGATTCGTGGGACCGCCGACGATACCTTGATTTTTGACGGCGATTGCTCGGCCGTCGAGCGTCTGGGGGCGGGCTTGCAACGCGGGATGATCCAAGTGGCCGGATCGGTCGGCCCGTGTGCGGGTTGGCGGATGACCGGCGGGGTGCTGCGGATTGGGGCTCACGCGGCCGCCGGCTTGGGCCAGGCCATGCGAGGCGGACGCATCGAGCTGGCCGGGCACGCGGGCGACGACGTCGGCGGGCCGGATTTCGGAAGCCCGCGGGGCATGTCGGGCGGCGAGATCTTGATCGCGGGCTCGGCCGGCAACCGGGTTGGGCGACGGATGCGGCGGGGCCTGATTGCCATTGGCGGCGACCTGGGCGACGACCTGGCCGACGAGATGTTGGCCGGCACCATCGTGGTTGGCGGAAGCCTGGGCTCGCGGCCGGGCGTGGGCCTGCGGCGGGGCTCGCTGGTGGCCTTGGGGGGCCGTGCCGATTTGCCACTGACCTATCGCTACGCCTGCCGTTGCCAACCGGCCTGGGTGCGGGTGGCCTTGCGATATTTGGCCGGCCTGGGACACGCGATAGGCCCCGAGTTCGCCGACGCCCACTTCCATCTGCACCGGGGCGACCTGCTGACAGGCGGCCGGGGAGAATGCCTGGTGGCCGACGAGTGAAACGCCGCCCTCGGGCAGACGCCGCCCTCGTGATCGCCCGCATCAACCGCCGCTGCCGGCCCCTTGGTCGTTCTTTTTGCTGTCGTCCTGCTCGTCGGCGCGCGACGGCTCGGCCGGGGCCGAGGTCGCCGCTTCGCTGGCCGGCGGCGATTGTTCAACCGGCGGGGCCTGTTCAACCGCGGGGGGTGCGTCGGCCGGTGGCGTTTGTTGCACGGGTGGCGTCGTGGCCTCGGCGGGCGGAGCCTGCGACTCGGGCGGCGTGGTGGTCTCGGTCGGTTCGTCCGGTTTGTCCAACAGGCCCATCAAATCGCCGAAGCTCCGCATGGGCTCGTTGCCACCCTGGCGGAATTTCTTGCCTGATCCCAGGCCGGGCTTGGGCGGAACCTTCTTCAGTGGCTTGACGGGCGTGGCCTCGATAACCACATCGTCGCGCCGGTTCCGATCGCCCCGCCGGTCACCTCCCTGACCACGGCCACCGCCCCGCGGCTGACGCGATGCCGGCGGTCCCGGCACCCGGGCACTGGCCGGAGGGGCGCTGGGTTGCGACCTGCGGTCACCGCCCTTGCCGCCCTGCCGTTTCGGAGGTCGCGGCGATCGCGCGGGCCGCTCGCCGGCCTTGGCCGGTGTGCCACCTTGGCCGGTTTTTTCGCCACGAGGTGGTCGCTCGCCCCGTTGGCCACGGCTTTCG
>JBJHDE010000602.1:0-3638 GCA_050486385.1 Planctomycetales bacterium
ATCCCCAGCCCCAGTCACCGCCGCGGAGAGTCGCCTTCCATCTCAAGGCGTTCTTGCAGGCTGCGGGCGTTCATGGGCTCTTCGTGCAGCGCCTTCACGGCACGGACCACGGCCTCGATGGCTTGCTTGGTGGTAATGCAGGGCACGCCTTGGGCCACGGCGGCGGTGCGGACGCGGCCCTCGTCGGCCCGGGCGCCCTTGCCGCTGGGGGTGTTGATGACCAGGCTGACCCGGCCATTGATCAGGTGGTCGACCACATGCGGGTGGCCTTCTTGCAGCTTATTGACCCGCTCGACCTCGACCCCCGCGGCGCCCAGTACCCGGGCGGTGCCGCTGGTGGCCATGAGTTTGTAACCCAGCTCGGTGAGCGTGCGGGCCGGTTCAATAATGGCCGCCTTGTGGCGATGATTCACGCTCACAAAAATCGTGCTGCCGGGCTTGGGCAGCACCACGCCGGCGGCCACCTGGCTTTTGGCAAAGGCGATGCTGAACCGCTGGCTGATGCCCATGACCTCGCCAGTGGACCGCATCTCGGGGCCGAGGATAATGTCGACCCCTTCGAACTTGTTGAACGGAAACACGCTTTCCTTGACCGACGATTGAAACGGAATCGGGTCGTCGACCAATCCGATCTCGGCCAGGGTCATACCGGCCATGACCTTGGCGGCAATTTTGGCCAAGGGCACGCCAACGCTTTTGCTGACAAAGGGCACCGTGCGGCTGGCCCGAGGGTTGACCTCCAGCACGTAAAGCTGGAACTGCCCCTCGTCGCGCTTCACGGCGAACTGCACGTTCATCAACCCACGAACACGCAGGGCCTGCGCCATTTTGCGGGTGGCGTCCTTAATGGCCTGCACAATCGGACCCGGCAGGCTGTACGGCGGAATGGCACAGGCCGAATCGCCCGAGTGGACGCCCGCCTCTTCAATGTGCTCCATGACGCCGGCCACCACGGTGTGCTCGCCATCGCTGACGGCATCGACGTCCACTTCGGTGGCGTCTTCCAGAAACTTATCAATCAGCACGGGCTTGTCTTCGGCGGCGATGAACGCCTCGACGACAAAGCGGTCGAGTTGCTGCGGGTCGTAACAAATCTCCATGGCCCGCCCGCCCAGCACGAAACTGGGCCGCACCAGCACCGGGTAGCCAATGCGGTCGGCAATCGCCCGGGCCTGGTCGCGGTTGCGGGCAATCCCGCAGGGCGGTTGCTTCAAGCCGAGTTGATCGAGCAGGGCTTGAAACTTCTCGCGATCTTCGGCCTCGTCGATGGCCTCGACGCTGGTGCCAATGATCGGCACGCCCGCGGTGTGCAGGCCCTTGGCCAGGTTGAGGGGCGTCTGGCCGCCGAACTGCACGATCACGCCGTCGGGTTGAATCCGATCGACGATGTTCAGCACATCTTCAGTGGTCAGTGGCTCGAAGAACAGGATGTCGCTGGTGTCGTAATCGGTGCTGACGGTCTCGGGGTTGCTGTTGACCATCACGCTTTCGATGCCCAATTCACGCAGCGCGAAGCTGGCGTGGCAGCAGCAGTAGTCGAACTCGATGCCTTGGCCAATGCGGTTGGGGCCGCCGCCCAGGATCATGATCCGCCGGCCGCCTTCGGGCTTGGGCGGGGTCTCGTCCTCGTCTTCGTAGGTCGAATAAAAGTAGGGGGTGTAGGCTTCAAACTCGGCGGCGCAGGTGTCCACGCTTTTGAACACCGCCACGATCCCCAACCGCTTGCGGTGATCGCGAACCTCTAGCTCCGACGTCTGATAGAGATGGGCCAACTGCCGGTCCGAGAAACCATTCCGCTTGGCCTCGCGGAGCAACTCGGGCGGCACTTCGGCCAAGGTGGCGTAGCTGCCAAGCTCGTCTTCCAGCTCGACCAGTTCGAGCAGGTTCTCCAGGAACCAGGGATCGATGTTGGTCAGCTCGTGAATCTCTTCAACCCCGAGCCCCGCCTTGAAGGCGTACCGCAGGTACCAGGGGCGTTCCCAGTTGGGCGTGACCAGCTTGGGCTTGATCTCCTCCAAGGTGGGCTGGTCCGGCGTGCCCCAGCGATCCTTGGGATCGCACCCCAGGCCAAAGCGGCCGACCTCCAGGCCGCGAAGCGCCTTCTGAAAGCTTTCTTTGAAGGTCCGCCCAATGGCCATCGTCTCGCCCACGCTTTTCATCTGCGTGGTCAGCGTCGCGTCGGCCTCGGGGAATTTCTCGAACGCGAACCGCGGAATCTTGGTGACCACGTAGTCGATCGTCGGCTCGAAACAGGCCTTGGTCTCGCGGGTGATGTCGTTGGCCAGCTCGTGCAAGCGATAGCCCACGGCCAGCTTGGCGGCGATCTTGGCGATGGGAAAACCCGTGGCCTTGCTGGCCAACGCGCTGGAGCGGCTGACCCGGGGGTTCATCTCGATGACGATCATCCGCCCCGTGTCGGGATCGATCGCAAACTGGATGTTGCTGCCGCCGGTCTCGACGCCAATCTCGCGCATGACCGCGATGCTGGCGTCCCGCATCCGCTGATACTCTTTGTCCGAGAGCGTCTGGGCCGGGGCCACCGTGATGCTGTCGCCGGTGTGAACGCCCATGGGATCGAAGTTCTCGATGGCGCACACGATCACGACGTTGTCGTCGATGTCGCGCATCACCTCCATCTCGTACTCTTTCCAACCCAGGATGCTTTCTTCCAGCAGCACCTCGCTGGTGGGCGACAGGTCCAGCCCCTTGCGAACCAGCCGGTCAAACTCCTCGCGGTTGAAGGCCACACTGCTGCCCGTTCCGCCCAGGGTGTAGCTGGGCCGCACCACGCACGGCAGGCCAATCTCCTGCAACGTGGTTCGGGCGTCGTCCATGTTGCGGACCGTCCGACCGCGACACACCTCCAGGCCGCACCGACTCATGGCCTCCTTGAAGCCCTCGCGACTCTCGGCCGTCTCAATCGCCTCGGGGCGGGCGCCGATCATCTCCACGCCGTATTGGGCCAGCACCCCACGGCGATCAAGCTCCATCGCCAGGTTGAGGCCCGTCTGTCCGCCCAGCGTGGGCAGCAGGGCGCAGGGACGTTCTTTCTCGATAATCTGGGTGAGGATCTCGGGCGTCAGCGGCTCAACGTAAGTGCGGTCGGCCAGTTCCGGGTCGGTCATGATTGTGGCCGGGTTGCTGTTGACCAGCACCACCCGGTAGCCTTCCTCGCGGAGGGCTTTGCATGCCTGGGTTCCGGAATAGTCGAACTCGCAAGCCTGGCCGATGATGATCGGACCGGACCCGATGAGCAGAATGGTCTCGAGGTCGTCGCGGCGGGGCACGGCGGCGCTCGTCTGGGCTGGAGGATGAGAATTCGGTGAGTGCCTGGGAGAATAGCCGAAGCTGCCCCCAAGCCACAAGCCGCCGGACGACCGAGGCGCAGTTTGCCGCAGCCCGCCCGAAGGCAGGCCCATCGCCCGACGGGGTTGGGGTCACTCGCCGCGGAGCTTGAGGCCGATCTGGCCCAGCTTCTCGCGAACTTCGTTGAGGCTGGTCACCCCAAAGTTCTTGCATTCCAGCAGATCGTCGGCCGTGCAGCGGACCAGTTCGCCCACGGTGTTGATGCTCAATCGGCTCATGCACTTCTTGGCCCGCACCGAGAGGGCCAGCTCGTTGATCGAACGGCTGTGCAT
>JBJHDE010000603.1:0-3634 GCA_050486385.1 Planctomycetales bacterium
GTGCAGCGACGGCGGCAATCCAGAGGGTCGCTATTCGCAAAGCCGGCATAGTTCTACCCGGGATTTGGTTTTGGCAACAAACAACTGTTGCCCCCGAACACTTTCAAACCACACCCAATGCGGTCTCAAACTCTCGCAAGCTCCACCAGTCGGTGACCCGCTCGATTCAGGACCGGGCGGCTGGTCCCCAGCTTCCGGAGAGAGCCGCCCGAGTACGAGCGACGGACACCGACACATGGCGATTCAATCGAGCACGGAAATGGCGATGTTCCGGAATTTGACCGCGGATTTGTGTTGTGGTAGGTGCTGCAGCAGGATCGGGCCAGGCTCTCCGTCGGGAACAGTGAGCCCGCCGCCTGTTGGCTTTGACAGGGTCTGTTCGTTGATGACCGTTTCACCATTCATGATAACTGTCAGACGCTTGCCTTCAAGCTTGATCTGGAGCGTATTCCATCGACCCGGACCGAGATAAGCGTTCTTCGTGGGTGCAATCTGATCCCAAACCGAACCACAGGACCGGGTGTTGACCACAGGATCCACATCGTCCAGGAGTTGAATTTCGTAGAGCCCCCGGAGATAGATTCCCGTATCTCCTCCGCTAGCTAGAGCAAACTCGCAGCGGAACTCAAAATCGTGGAAGGTCGCGGTTGTCCGGAGCGAGCCGCCATTGGGGACCGCAGGATTGAGCACCAGCTCCTGGTTTTCCACAGACCAGGACTGCCCACGCTGGGGATTCGCCAAGGCCCAGCCATCGAGGTTGACGCCGTTAAACAACGGCTGCCATTTCACTTCTTTTTCTTCGTTGATGTCGGTGGGTTGAACCTGCCCCAGCCGTGCCTGAGCCTTGGCCTTGTCGACGCCCGCCAGTGCCGGCAGGGCCCTGGCATACCAGAGTGCCGCCCGCTCCTGAATCCGTGTTTTCTGCTCCTGGGAGAACTCCGAACTCTCGGCCAACTCCCACCAGCGGTCTCCGAGAGCCAGTTGGCGACTGTGGTCGGAGGGTTTTGCGAGTTCCTCCCCCGCCAGGTTCTTGAGAACCAGGTCACTTCCTTGGGCGAGCAGGCCCATGCCGCGTTGCCAATTGCCCTTCGTGAAGCACTGATACTTTCCCACGGCAAGGTTGGCTTCGGGATCGCCGGGGTCGCTTTCTAAAGTCGCCAACGCTGCGGCAATCGAAGTGTACTGGTCCTCGATCACCCCGACTTCTTTGATCCGACTCACGGAGGTCCGAATCAGTTCCAGGTCGCGGACGCCCCGGCCCGTCTCCAAGGCCAGGTTTCCGAAGGCTTTTGCCAAGTCAAAGTTGTCTTGTTGGATTGCCGCATCCATCATCGACAACGACTTGTCCGCAACGCTCCGTTTCTCGCTCAGTGGTACGGCCTTCACGGTACGCTTGAGACAGTCGAGCCAGACCGGCAACACATCCATTTCAAACGATGCCGCCAGTTCGTCCAGCGCCTCGGTTGCCGTCTCCAGATCCCCCGCCTCGGCCGCCAGGTGTGCCGACTTATCGAGCAGGACGTAGCGCACGTTCGGGTCATCCCCAGTGGTGCGTGCATGTTGAAGCAGCGTCTTGGCAAGCTCGGCTTTCTCGGACGACTTACGCGCCGCATCGAGTTCGCTCTGGAAGACCTCCATCACGAGGCGTTCCGCGGATTCAATGAGCGTGGCGTCGGGGGGAGAGGGCTTGTCGACAACAGGATCGTTTGTTCCTGGTTCGTCGCCCTCAGCGGTTGCGTTACGGCCGGGCATATCCGCCTGATCAGTCGTTTCCCCGGGACCTGGTTCCCCAGGTTCCTGTGGTTCCTCGGGTTCAATTGTCGGAAGAGCCGGCAGTTCAATCATGGGCGGTTCGTTTGCCGGCTGGTCGTCGGGCTGCGGATTTGTGAACCTGGGAACCGGGTTCGGGCGAGGCCGCGGAGCGGGCGTGTCGACGTCCTGCCCTGCGGGTTCCGACTGTCGCGGCTCGGTCTCTGGGATGCTGGGCTCCTCGGGCAATGTCTCGCTGTGTTCCACGAGATTGGCATCGGGTTTCGGATTCCAAGTGAACACCAGCACCAACAGCACCGCGAGAACCACACAACAGACCGCGCTCAAATAGGCGACAATCGGGGGTTTCCGGCGTCTTTTCGTACGGTCGCCAGGATCCGTAACGACCACCACGGGCAGCAGCCCTGGCTCCGGAGGATCAGGATCGCCCTCATCATCCTCGGGGGCAGAATCCGCGACCGAGACCTTCTCACGGAGGGACTCGTCGTACTGGCTTTTCTTCTCGGGATTCAGCAGCGTCAATCGCGCCCGGGCCACTTCCGCCAACATGGGCTGCGTCAACGCACCGTGCTCTCCCAACGTCCGCGTCTTGAGGTGTTGCACACGTTGCTCCACCGCATTGGCGATGACGTCCCGATCCGCTTCAAACAGCGGGATCCCAAGCAACCGATAAAAGTGCGGGGGTTGCTCCTGAGGTGGGATTCCAAGCCACTTGTGATACGGGTCGAAAGCCGCCATCGAAAAATACATCTAGTGGGCAGGTCAACCAGACACATCAGACTACAAAAATGCATGGGATCTGTCTAGTGAGGCTGGGGGTCGCCGACGTCGAAACACCTGGAGGGGGCCTCAGGAACACCCCGGTGCGGCGCAAGTCGTCGCCGGAACTGGTGATCGAACACGGCCAAACCGACACCTGTCGGCCAGGCCATGGCCCGGCGGTCCCATCACGTCGGCAGTTCGCGCCTCAACTGTGCGGGGGGAGTGCTCCAGCCGAGAGACCCGGCCATAATCGTGGGATCGGGGAACAAGAGACCAGCTTTGCGGTGTCGGGGCACCAAGAACAAGCCAACCGACTGACGCGAAGCACCGCGGTGGGAAAAAGCTGCTGCGCGGGCTTAGGCGTCGGCCTGCGTCGAACGCGGCGAGGAGGAGCTTCAGGATCCGGTGGAAGGCGTCCATCCGGTCGGCGATCTGCTCGGGAGGGTCCGATCGCTGTCAGCAGTCGGACCGGGCGCCGAGGACGACCTCGCGGATCGCTTCCAGGCAGGCTGAGAGGCAGGATTCGGATGGCACCGCCACGGTGAACATCCAACACGCCGAATGTTGCGGATAACACTGCCGGAAGTTGACGTTGCCGAGTGAAGCCCGCCGCGGTGGCCGAGTCCAGCTCGCGTTCATCCGCTTGGGCTGTGGGGTTTACAATTCGCCCCACGCTCTGGTCTGGGGATCATAGACAACCCTATCTCAGGGGCACCGATCCTCCGGAAAGTCGCGGAACCAGGCAGGAACATAGGTCAACCGGATCACAGCCTCGTCAATCCGGTCACAAGCAACAAAGCGGAGCGGGGGCCGGGCTCCCGCGAAATAGGACTTGCCGTGACCAAGGACCACGGGATGCAGATAGATTCGATACTCATCGATCAAGCCAAGTTGGGTTAAGCTGTGCGCCAGGTCTGGGCCCGCCACTTCGATCTCCCCGTCGTGTTCGGCCTTGATCGCGCGAATCGTGCCCTCAAGATCTTCCGCAACCAGTTTGGCGTTCGGGCCAACCTCCTTCAACGAGCGCGAGACGACCCATTTCGGCTGGCTGCGCCACGCCGCCGCGAAGGCGTGTTGCTCGGCATTCCAGTCAGGATAGTCG
>JBJHDE010000604.1:0-3631 GCA_050486385.1 Planctomycetales bacterium
ACAACGGCTCGCGAACGGGAGGCTTACTCTTGTCGCGGGACTCATCGCCACGGCCGCTCCGCAGTTCCAGAATCCGGCGATTGACGCTTTCAATCGTCTGAGGGCTGAGTTCGACATCGACCTCGATCGTGAACTCGGCCCGTTTGCGCTTGAGCAGTTCTTCCAGCCCTCCGGGGCCGAGCGTGAAGGATTCCAATGGCTTGCCGCGGTAGGGCGGCTCGAAGGCTTCCTTGAGGCTGCGAGCGGTGGTCATCCGCGACAGCAACTGCAAGGCATCCAACAGGTTGCTCTTGCCTGCGGCGTTGGGACCAAACAGCACCGAGAGTGGTCGCAGTTCGACTTCGAGGTCGACCAGCGACTTGTATCCGGTGATGGCGACGCGCTTGAGCATGGTCACATCGGGTTATGCGTTCTTGCGCGGCAAGTCCTGCTCGCCAACGTCTCAAAATTCGTAGTGAATTTTTCCGTAGGATTGCTTGCGGCTGATGCGGTCGGTGACGTACAGCCCGGCGAGAATGAACTCGACGCAACTGGCGCGAACGGCCGGATCCTGGCTGGCGTTGACCTCAAAGGCCTTGTCCCAGATGGCCGGCACGCGATCGATCCGCTCGGCGTAGTGGCTGCTGGGCAGCATGTCGCCCACTTCAATGCGGACGCCCTGCGAAAAGACTTCGGCCAACTCGGCCAGACCGTGCTGCTCGACGTATTCTTCAAACACCACCTTGATCGCCTGGGCCTGGATGGCATCAAACACCTGCCGCTCGCTCATCTGATGCGTGCCCATCAGGTCGAGTTCCAACTTGCCCAACGCCGAGGCATGGCAGTGGGCCAGGTCGCTGATGCGGGCGACCGCGGGCTGCTCGTTGAGCCGCGCCCCCCGTTGCCGGGCGCTGGCCACCATGGTGCGATAGTTCGCAATGCTGAACCGCGCGCTCACGCCCGACTGATGGTCGACGTACTTGCTGCGGCGGGCCTCGACGCTCATCTGTTCGACGATCTCGCGCATGAAGTAGGGCACCACCACCGGGAAGGGACCGTCCAGGGGCAAGCCGGCCTCTTGCTCCATAATCTGGATGCCCACTTGCCGCTCGCGGGGATAATGCGTCTGAATCGTCGAGCCGATGCGGTCCTTGAGTTGGGGGATGACCTTGCCCGAGCGGTTGTAGGTGCTGGGATTGGCCGAGAACAGGATCATCACGTCCAGGTCAAACTGAATCGGATAGCCGCGGATCTGCACGTCCCGCTCTTCCAGAATGTTGAACAGGCCGACCTGCACCAGCTCGTCCAGGTCGGGCAGCTCGTTCATGGCAAAGATGCCGCGGTGCATGCGGGGGATCAGCCCAAAGTGCAAGGCGTCCTCGGCGCTCATGCTGGTGCCGGCGGCCAGCTTGGCGGGATCGATCTCGCCGATGATGTCGGCAAACTTGGTGCCCGGGGCCAGGCGTTCGGCGTAGCGTTTCGCGCGGGGCCACCAGGCAATCGGGATCTCTTCTTCGGCCGTGCTGGCCACAAGCTGCCGGCCAGCCGTGGTGATCGGCCGCTCGGGGTCTTCATGCACCGGCGAACCGGGCAGGTCGAGATAGGGCACCTCGGCATCCAGAAGGTCGGCCAGCCGCCGCATCAGCCGGCTCTTGGCCTGGCCCTTTTCGCCCAGAAACAGGATGTCGTGCTTGGCGAGGATGGCGTTGATGATCTCGGGGATCACCGTGTCGTCGTAGCCCACAATCCCGGGAAACAGGGGCCGGCCTTCAACCAGATAGGCCAGCAAGTTGTCGTGGATCTCTTGCTTGACCGATTTCGACGTCCAGCCGCTAGCGCGGAGTTCCAGCAGATTGGTGGGCTTGTGGCCAGGCAGGTCATGCGGCATCGAGCAACAGCACCTCAGGGGGGAACAGGCCAGCCGAGGGCCGCCCGCGGTCCCCGAACTTCGAGATTATACCGGGCCACGTCGGGGCCGTCGAACTCGCCGATGGTGGCCGCTTAGTCCCGCCGGACGAAATGGCCCGGGTGCGTGCGACGAAAGCCAATTGTTGAGAGGTGGCCCCAAACCCGCGACCGCTTGCTACAATCAGCGGCGTTTGGGGCGTGTCGCTGAGAGAGTGCGACGCCCCCGAAAGAACCGTGAGTTAGGGGCAACGCGTACTCGACGAGCAAACCGCATGAATCCACAAACCATGCAAGTTCCGGCGACCCTGCCGGAGGAACTGGCGGCTATTCTGGCCGAAGCCAAGGGGGTCCGCTTTGCGGGCACCATCGCGGAACTGGTCGATCTGGCCGTTCCCGAGACCGACCCGCAGGGCTACTACACCGTGTCCTACGAAGTGCCCGGCCGGGGCCTGGTCCCCGAGGCGCAGGTGTGCCGTGTGCGTAACGGCATTGCCGCCAACTACTTAGAGCCCTACATGCGGCGGCGGGATCCCGACTGCATGGTGATCGGCGATAGCCAACCCACCAACAAAAGTCGCTACGAAGAGCGGTTTGGCGGCGCCTTCGAACCGGTCCGGCAAGAGACCTTCGAGTGGCTCAAGACGCAGGACCTTGCGGTCTTCTTCTTCGACGCGGGTCTGCCCGGCGAGGGACAAGGCGTGCCAGCCGTGGCCGTGTGCCCGGCCAATGCGGGCTTTTTCGCCCTGGGGCTGGCCATGCTGCAAGGCATTACCCCCCTGGAACAGGTCAGCGAAGACTATGCCCCCAAGGCGGTGGTCTACGTGGCCCCGCCCTTCCGGCACACCCACTTCGAGGGGCGTCAGGTTGTGGTGCATAACCGGCTGGACGGCATGCACGAGCTGTTCAGCTACAACCTGTACCCTGGGCCTTCGGCCAAGAAGGGCATCTACGGCGTGTTGCTGGCCCTGGGCGAACGCGAAAACTGGATCACGGCCCACTGCTCGACCGTGCAGGTGGTGACCCCCTACGACAATATCTGCACCATCATGCATGAGGGGGCCAGTGGCGGTGGCAAGAGCGAAATGCTCGAACACATCCATCGTCAGGCCGACGGACGGCTCAAGCTGGGCACCAACGTCGTCACCCGCGAGCGTCGCTACCTGACCCTGCCGCGGGGTTGCGATCTGCATCCGGTGACCGACGACATGGCCCTGTGCCATCCGACTTCGCCCGATGCTCAGGAAAAGAAGCTGACCCTGGCCGACGCCGAAATGGCGTGGTTCCTGCGGGTCAATCACATCGAGAACTACGGCGTCGACCCCCACCTGGAACGCCTGACGATCGATCCTCCGCCCGAATCGCCGCACCTGTTCCTCAACATCGACGCCGTGCCGGGTTCGCGGGCGTTGATCTGGGAACACATCGAGGATGAACCGGGCCAGCCGTGTCCCAATCCGCGGGTGGTGGTCTCGCGGCATGTGGTGCCGGACATCGTCAATGGCCCGGTGACCGTCGACGTGCGGAGCTTCGGCGTGCGGTGTCCGCCCTGCACCCAGGAGAAGCCCACTTACGGCATCGTGGGGCTGTTTCACATTCTGCCGCCTTCCCTGGCGTGGCTGTGGCGGCTGGTGGCCCCCCGTGGGCACGCCAACCCCAGCATTGTCGATCAGGGTGGCATGGGCAGCGAGGGCGTCGGCAGCTACTGGCCGTTTGCCACCGGGCGACGAGTCGATCAGGCCAACCT
>JBJHDE010000605.1:0-1783 GCA_050486385.1 Planctomycetales bacterium
GATCAGCGCGGCCATCACCAGGCCCGCCGTCCAGGGCAGCCCACTGGCGAACCACAGGATCGGCGCGACGATGGCGGCCGCGCCCAGGTAGGTGGATCGGAACTCCAGGCTGGGAGCCTCGGGCCAGCTCATGCGGACCAGTCGATGCGTATACAGACCCACGCTGAGTTGGGTTCCCGCAATGGCCTCGTCCAGGCAACTGAACAGGCCCAGCCACCGGCTGCCATAACGCTTCCAGGCCCGATCGGCGAGGTCGCGCTCCCGCCAGCCTTGCATCCGCCGGACCAGGTCAAAGATGTAGCTGCCCACCAAGCCGACAAACAGCAGACCCAGAATGACCATGGCAATCCGCGTGGGCCACGAGAGGCCATACCCCAGCACATAGCCCATGGCCAGCGGATCGGCCAGCAATCGCAGCGGGCTGGTCATGCCGCTGAGCCAGGCGATCAGCAAACTGACCACCACCAGCAAGGGTCGCGTGAACCAAGTGAATCGCACGGCCTCGATGGTGGGAAACGGCGTGCCCAGCGTGGTCCAGCTTCTCAGGTGTTCCAGCTTGCGACCGCGGGCCACGGCTTCTTGGAGGGCCAGCCAAATCACGGTGCCGCCGTGACTGTGGCCCACCAGGTGATAGTCCCGCTGCTGGCCTTCCAGTTCTTCCAGTCCATCCAGCAAGCGACCAGCGGCCTGCCGACGGGCGGTATCGCTGTTCTCGCCCGACCACGCAAACAGCCCCCGACCGTCGAAGCGGCTCCGCGCGCGACGCCGACCCTTGCCTGGGGCCCACGGCATCGCCCGACACGCGTCCTCGGGCCAGCACCGGGCCACGCCGACCAGACGGTCGTTCAGATGCCGCACGAATCGGCTGCCCCGCTGCCACCAGCGGGCGTGCTCGCCGTGGCCCTGGACCTCGTCGCTGGGGTGGTAGGCAAAGGTCCCATGGACCAGCAGGATTGCATCCACCTCGTTCCGGGTGGGTGTCGACTGGTTCTTGTCGGGGGCATCCATGCCAGCGGTCCTCCATCGATGTGCGGCGCGGTTCGGCCGGCGACTCCTATACAGGAAGCCGCCCGTTGGCGGAATCGCGAACCTGCCGGGATCTCGGGGATATTCCCCTCGTGGTGGTGGTTTGGGGTGGTGTGGAAAATTTCTTGGCGAAACTCTCCCACACTCGACGTGGCCTCGCGAATTACTAGCAGGAACGTCTATTCCCCCCGATCCCCCAAGACACGCAACTCCTGGTCCGTCGCGCCGATGCGCCGCCAGGAGGTTGCCCTAGTGAGGTATTCATCATGATTCGTAACGTTGTTGTGGGTGGGGCCCTGGCCCTGGGCCTTTCTTGGCTGCTGCTCGGCAACGGCGTGTTCCACTACGCCGGCACCTCCTGGAATTGGTTGCGGAACTCCGCCCAAGCCCAGGTGCCCGTGGAGTTGCAAGTCGAGCGGGCGCGCCAGTTGATTACCCAAATCGAACCCGAAATCCGCCGGCAGGTGCATGTGATTGCCGAAGCCGAGCGGGGCGTGGCCGACCTGGATCGGCAGATTCAAACCCTGGAGAAGGAGGCCGAAGACCTGCGGAACGTCATTTTCCGCCGCGAAAGCGACCTCCGTAACGACGGGCCCTTCCGCTACGCCGGGCGAACCTACGGCGAAGACGAAGTCCGTCGCGACCTGGGACTGCGGCTCAAGCGGCTTCAAGAGCGCGAGCAGCGGATCGAACAGCTCCGCGATCTCCGCATGGCCCGCACCGAGCATCACGAGGCCGCCGTCGAGCGGGTCAACGC
>JBJHDE010000605.1:1793-3630 GCA_050486385.1 Planctomycetales bacterium
AGCGACTGGCCATGCTCGAAACCGAGCTGGAGCGGGTGCGACTGCGTCAGGCGGAAACCCAATTTGACTACGGCAATGGCTCGACCCTCAGCGAACTGCAAGGCGTGCTGTCGCGGATGGAAGGCTATGTGGACGCCGAGCAGCGCTACGCTTCCAGCAAGCTGCCCGAACCGGGCATGATTCCCACCGAGAGCGACGACCTGGATGGCCAGGATGTCCTGGACGCCGTGGCTCGGTATCGTGACAAGCATGAAGGCCGCAGCGACCGTGTGGCCGCTCAGCCCCGCGACTGAGTGGGGGTCGAGGCGCTCGGCCACCAGGGCTTCGCAACCTGATCGAGGATTCCACCGTGCGACAGATGCTGTGGATCGATGAGGTGGGCGGATTCCTGGTGGTGGGCGGTCGCCGGGTGGTCGTGGGTCAAAAGCGACCGCGGCCCGAGTGCGATGTCGCCTTGGCGGCCAACCTCCGCAGCCGACACCTGGTGTTAAAGCATGACGGCGAGCTGTGGCTGGCCGAGCCGTTGGACGAGACCCGCCTGGACGGTGCCCCCCTCGATAAACCCACCGTATTGCCCGAGACCTGCGAATTCGAACTCGGTGGGGTGCGGCTGGCCTTTGGCTGTCCGCACCCGCTGAGCCAGTCGGCGGTGCTGCGGGTGATCAGTGGGCACCGGACCGAGCCGCCCGCCGACGGCGTGCTGTTGTGGGTCGATACGCTGATTTTGGGTTCCGGACCACGGGACCATGTGCGGTGCCGCGACTTGAAGCGACCCAGTGTCCTGTCGCGGTGCGAGGACGAATCCCAAACGCGGGTGGTGTGTCCAGCGGGACTGGTTGTCGATGGCGTGCCGGCGGGTCCCCGTGCGACGGTGGCCCATGGCGCGTCGATCGAGAGCCAAGGGCTCCGCTGGACTTTGGTCGCGGCCGATTGATGGGCTCTCCCCGCAAAGGGAAGTGCGGAAAATTCGAGACGCTCGGCGCGATTTCGCGGAAGGTGCGGTAGGATGAAGCAACTCAATCAACCCGAGAGAATGCTGGTACACGCCGGCCGGGGAGGCGGATCATGAACGCCATACTGGCTGACGCCGCTTATCCAGACGATGCCCACGTCAGGCGGCCGAACATGAAGTTTCGTTATCGTCACGGCGACCGACCGGTCGACGGCTACACCATCCAGCGCGGCCTGGGTCGCGGTGGGTTTGGGCAGGTCTTTTACGCCCGTAGCGATGCTGGCAAGGAAGTGGCCCTCAAGTTGGTCAGCGACGACCGCGAGATTGAGATCCGTGGGGTGATGAACTGCTTGAACGTGCATCATCCCAACCTGGTCGAGTTGTACAACGTCCGCGAGACCGACAGCGGCGAGACCTGGGTGGTCATGGAGTACGTGGCCGGCCCCACCTTGGAAGAGCGCCTGCGAGCGCATCCCCAGGGCCTGCCGGTCGACGAGGTCCGCCAGTGGCTGTTGGGCCTGCTGGAGGGCACCCAGCACCTGCACCAGCAAGGCATTGTCCATCGCGACCTCAAACCCGCTAACGTGTTTCGTACACCCGAGGGCTGGGTCAAAATTGGCGATTATGGGCTGAGCAAGTTTATCTCAACCAGCCGACGAAGTGGCCATACCGAAAAGATCGGCACGGTCTATTACATCGCGCCCGAGATCGCCCGCGGGCGTTACGGGCCCGAGATTGATATCTATGCCATTGGGGTGATGCTGTACGAGATGCTCACCGGCTCGCCGCCGTTTGAGGGCGAGACGGCCGAAGAGATCCTGATGAAGCATCTGGCTTCCGAGCCCGATTTGTCCAAGGTGCCCACGGCGTTTCGGGGCATGGTGG
>JBJHDE010000606.1:0-3617 GCA_050486385.1 Planctomycetales bacterium
CTGCTGCGCAGCAGCAGCCGTCCCCCCAATGAGCCCCTCGAGGGGACATTTCTAATGGCGCCGCGATGGGGACATTTCTAATGGTTGCTAACACTGTCAGAAAATCGCCCCTTGGAGAACCGCCGCCGGCGGCCTACAATCAGGGCAATCTGGGGCGGTAGCTCAGTTGGGAGAGCGTCGCGTTCGCAATGCGAAGGTCGAGGGTTCGACTCCCTTCCGCTCCACTAAGTCCTTTCTCGTAAACAGGTTGCGTCCTGCATCCTTCCGCGGCAGCCCGCACGGCTCTCCGGCGTGGGTCGCTCGGTGTCGGCAACGTTGCCTGGCGGTCCCGCACCCCACGGCTTACCCTGCGCCTGGCTAGGCCTTTTGGTTGGCGAGCGTTGCCGGCCGGAAATAACCTGGAGCGGTTCCACCGCGGAATCCATCGTCGGACGCTTCTCGCCAGCTTGATCCCCACCGCCGCGTCTCGGCGTCTCCGTGTGAGCTTTTTTAGGTCTCAGGTGAATGGACGACTTTGCGCTGCTTGACCTTTCTCATGCTTCGTGCGGAGGTTTGGGCTAGCCGCCTGTGGTACGAATTTCGTTTGCAGTGTCGCGCAGAGATTAAGAAGGGAGATCCCGCTGCTCATTCTGGTTTTTTTGTTCACGCGGAGGCGCGGAGAGAGAGGGTGTGTAGTTGTTGACGATCCGCTGCAAGCCTTCTTTGAGTGTGGCTCCACCGAAGTTGCTCAGTAGGCCAACGGCACGATTCATCAGTCGCAGGTAGGTCAGGAGTTGCTTGGAGTGAACTGGTGCCAGCTTCTCCACGGACTTCAGTTCGACAATCATTTGACCTTCTACGAGAAGATCGATCCGCAACCCTTCGTCAAAATGCATTCCGTCGTAGTCGAACGACACGTTGACCTGTCGTTGTACACGAAGTCCACGGCGTTCCAAGTCTCGCGCCAACACCGCTTCATAGACCGATTCGAGCATTCCCGGCCCCAGCCCCGCATGAATTTTGAAGGCCGCATCAACGATCGTCCCGGTGATGTCCTCAATCTCTCGCGTCATGCTCCTTCCTCCGCATCTCCGCGTCTCGGCGTCTCCGCGTGAGCTTTTTCAAGGTCTCAAGTGAATGGACGACTTCACGCTGATTGATCTTCTCATGCGTTATGTGGAGTTTGTGAACGTCGCCCGTAGCGCATCGTCAAGGCGGGCCAATTGACTTGGCCGCGGCCATCCACGCCTCAATCCGCCCGCTAATCACGGCTCACGGGCGAAGGCTGGTGAGCCAGAGAAAGGGACGGTTGCCGTCGTCGATGCGTAGCTCAATCCGTAATCCAGCGGGACCGAGCAGGGTGCTGAGAATCTTCTTGTAATAGCTGCGACGCTTGGGGTGGCTGACCTGCACCTTGTCGAGTTCGATGCCGTGCTTGACGAGCTGATTGCGATCAATCAGCAACGGCACATTGAGGCGTTTGCGAATGGGCTCCACCACGTCCATCACGGGCGTGGGATCAATCTCGACGTTAATAAACTCCATGAGTGTGGGCACGGCATCGACGTCGCGGCCATCGGGTTCGCTACCGGCGGGCCAAAACCTCTCGGCCTGGGCCGAAGGCGTCACCCGCAAGCGGACTTCGCCCGAGGGTAAGCGATCGGGATACCACACCAGACCGGCCGGCCGTAGCACATAGGCCAGGCTGGTGCCCAGGGCCAGCTCTTGGAGGTCGACCCCCACCGGGCCGTACCGTTCGAGGCCGGCAAGCTGGGCCTCTTGAATCTCCACCCGGTGCCGCAAGGCCTGAATCAGCCGTCGGGCGACCTCGTCGTGCCCCAGCTCGGTGCTGGCCACGCCACTGGCCCGGCCGATGTCGTCCATCAGGCTCTCGACTTGATCGGCATCCAGTCCGAAGGCGGGCTTGCCGGCGGGGGCGCCTTGCGGGCCCCATTTGCTGAGTTCGTCAATCCAACTCTTCAACGCGTTGCGATCGTTGCGGCGAAACCGCTTGCCGCCCGGCAGACGGAGCACGCCGTCGCGGTCGATCACGCCCATCACGCGATAGCGTCGGGCGGCGCCGGCCCCGAACTCCTCGACACGGGGTTGATCGCCGGGCCGACTGCTGCGAATCTGCAGGCCTTGTACGCCCGCTTCGGTGAGGGTTTGCAACCAATCGCGCGTTTGCAGGGCGGGGAAGCCGGCATCGGTGGCCAGCTCCATCTCGACGACCCCTTGCCCCTGGGCGGGCGTAGGAGCCAAAGCCAGGGCGCCAAGCACCAACGCGACCAGGCCCAGCGTCGGCGTGCGGCCCTTCGAGATCCACCTGATCAATCGGCCCACAACAACCTCCTTGGCAAAAGCGGACAGTGGTATCGCGACCCATTGTACCACATTCGCGGGGGGCCAAGCAAAGGCAGTTGCCGAGCCGCCGGCGGACGAGCCCAGCGCCGTGACGGGCGCAACACAACGCCGTGCCCACCGCGAGAGGGTTCTCGCGGCAAGCACGGCGCGATGGGACTGAGGCGAACCCGAGCCGGTTGCCGATGGCGATCACAGGCCGAGTCGGCTGGCGGCCTCCGACCAGTCGAGCTTGCGGACGCCTTGGCTCAGCCGCTGGTGCATCAGGTCGTGACCCTCGCCGGGCAGGTCTCGCAGGCCCAGGATGTGACCGAACTCGTGCCCCAGAACCGTGACCAGGTCGATACCGGTCACTGGCGCCTGGGTGTCAAGCGATGTGCTCCACCCGTGACCGGCCGCCGAGGCGTCCAGCGTGATCCGGCTGGACGTGGCCACGGCCAACACATCGCCCGGCAGGTTTGCCACGCCGACACTCACGCGGGTGAGCTGTTGCACGGCCGCCTGATCCAAGCCGGTTGCGGCCCAGCGTCCGATGGCCGCGTTGATGGCCGGGTCGAGCACCTCGCTTGTCAGCGATTGCGAAGGCACGGCGGAACCCAGGGACGTCGCCCGCAGGGGATCGCCCTGCTTGGCCCCGTTGGCCGCCACGCTGACGCCTCCGGTGTAGCTGGGCTCGTAGGCAAAGAAGCTGGCCACCGGAGTACCCGCGTAGTCGAAGGCCCGGACGTGCGGTCCTCCGCCGGGACCGGCCCCGGTGATGACTTCCAACAAGCCGTCGCCGGTGACATCGCCCGCCGCCACGTTCACCCCGCCCTGGAAACTGGGGGCATAGGCGAAGAAGCTCAGGGTGGGGGCGTTGGTCTGGCCGTCGAACACCCGCACGTGCGGACCACCGCCGGCGCCCGCGCCGGTGATGATCTCGGCAAAGCCGTCGAGGTCCAGGTCACCCGCCGCGACGTGGACGCCGCCGCGGAAGTTGGGATCGTAGGCAAAGAAGCTGCGGAGGCCAGCGCCGGTTTGTCCGTCGAACACCCGCACATGTGGACCGCCGCCGGCGCCGGCTCCGGTGATGATATCGGCGTGGCCATCGCCGTTGACATCGCCCGCCGCGACATTCACGCCGCCGCGGAAGTTGGGATCGTAGGCAAAGAAGCTGTGAATCTGCGAGCCATCGGCCCCGCTGAACACCCGCACGTGCGGACCGCCGCCGGCGCCGGCTCCGGTGATGATGTCGGCATGGCCATCGCCATTGACGTCGCCGACGGCCACGTTCACAC
>JBJHDE010000607.1:0-3605 GCA_050486385.1 Planctomycetales bacterium
CCCCAGCTACGCGACCGCCCTGGTGCTGCTGGTCGGCGGCGCCGAGGCCGTGTGGTTCGCGGGCCAGGTCGAGCCGGTGGCCGTGGCCCTGCTGGTGGTCGGCACGTGGGCGGCGGCCGGGATGGCCGTGTGGCGCCGGTCGACGGGCGAGGGCGCGGCGGCGGCCGTCGTCGGGCTCGTGGTCACCGCACAGGTGCTGTACGACGTCGCGCCGCAGGTGTTCAGCCTGTCGACGACGGTGCTGGCCTTCGAGGGGCCGCTGCTGATGGCCCCGGCCATGAATACCGCCATGTGGAACAAGCCCGCCGTTCAGCGGAATGTGCAGACCCTGCGGGACGACGGAGTGGTGTTGATCGGCCCCGACGACGGATGGCTGAGCTGCCGCCAACAGGGCCCCGGCCGGATGGCCCAACCCAAGGACCTGTTCGATGCCGTGGCGGCCCACTTGCCCGCCCAACCCCAACGCTCGTGATGAGTCATGAACCGCGTGCTCATCACCTCGGGCCCCACGCGAGAATTCCTGGACCCGGTCCGCTTCCTCAGCAATAGCTCGTCGGGTCGCATGGGCACGGCCCTGGCCACGGCGGCCCTGGCCGTGGGCTTTGATGTCGTGGTGGTCTCGGGACCGGTGCAAGTCATGTATCCGCCGGGCTGTCGGATCCGTTGGGTCCAGAGCACCCAGCAGATGTTGGAGGCCGCCGTGGACGAGTTTCCCGGCTGTCGGGGCATCATCGCGGCAGCCGCCCCCTGCGACTATCACATGCTGCAGCCGGCCCAGCACAAGCTCAAGAAGACCGGTCAGCCACTGTTGCTGGAACTGCACGAGACGCCCGACATCCTGTCGACCCTGGCGGCGATGAAGCGGGCCGATCAGTTCAGTGTGGGCTTCGCCCTGGAGACCGAGCAGATGCTGCATCACGGACAAGACAAAATGCGTCGCAAGGGCTGCGACCTGATGGTGCTCAATGCCCTGCACGCCATGGAAAGCATCGATACGGCCGTGACCCTCATTGAAGCCTCCGGGGCGATCCTCGACCGGCACGTGGGGCCCAAGACCGAAGTCGCCGAGGCGATTCTGCAACTGGTCGCCTCGCGGTGGCCGCCGGCCGCGGCGGTTGGCTGACCCCGACTTGAAGCCCGCCCCAACGATTCGGCGAGCGATTCCCCGAATCCGTGTGTCCCATGGAACGCCTGTACTTCGACAATGCCGCGACGAGCTGGCCCAAGCCCGAGGGTGTGTACCGCGCCGTCGACCAGGCCCTCCGCGAGTTGGGCTGCGGGGCGGGTCGCGGTTCCACGGCCGAGGCGCTTGAAGTCGAACGCCGTCTGCTGGGCCTGCGACGCGGGCTGGCGGCCCTCATCGGCGCCCCCGAGCCCACGAGCATCGTGTTTGCCAACAGCGGCACCGATGCCCTGCACCTGGCCTTCGAAGGTGTGCTGGGCCCCGGCGATCACGTGGTCACCACGGTGGTCGAGCACAACTCCGTGTTGCGGCCTCTTCGCCATGCCGAGCGGGACCGCGGCGTGCGGGTGTCGGTGGTCGCCGCCCAGCCCGATGGCGTGATCGATCCGGACAGGCTGGCCCAGGCCCTGCGGCCCACGACTCGGCTGGTGGTGCTGAATCACGCTTCCAACGTCACCGGTGCAGTGCAACCAGTGGCCGACGTCGGGCGAATCGTCCGCCAGCACGGAGCCCTGTTGCTGGTGGATGCCGCACAGACCGTGGGTCACTGGCCGGTGGATGTGGGCGAAGCCGCTATCGATCTGCTTGCGGCACCGGGACACAAGGGCCTGGTTGGCCCGCTGGGCACGGGTTTTCTGTACGTCGGACCTCGCGCGGCGCCGCACATCCGGGCGGTGCGCCCCGGCGGCACGGGCCAGCAAAGCGATTCCCCCTGGCAACCCGACGAGTTGCCCACACGCCTGGAGGCCGGCAATCTAAATGTCCCCGGCCTGTTGGGCTTGGCCGCCGGACTGGCTTGGCTGGGCGAGCACACGGGACCGCGCCAGCGGGAGGTCACGGCAAACCGGATCGCCGGGGTTCGCCAACGGCTGGCTGATCTGCCCAACGTGCGGTTGCAGCCTACGCCCGAGGCCAGCTTGGGCCTGGGCATTGTGAGTTTCCGCTTCGAGGGACTTGATCCGCACGAGGCCGCCACGGCGTTGGAGACTGCCTTTCGGGTGCAGCTTCGGGCCGGCTTGCACTGTGCCCCGCTGATGCACGAACATCTCGGCACGGCGGCTCACGGCGGAAGCCTGCGGTTGAGTCTTGGGTCCTGCTCCACCGAGGAGCACTTGGATCAGGCCCTGGAGGCCATCGCCCAGTTTGCCCACGCGATGTTTGCGTCATCGGGCCCGCATTGAAGATTCACAATCGGCGTCCGGCCGCGGTCTTGGGGCCGTGCTGAAAATGGTCCCATTCGATGAATCGTCCCACTCACCCCCACAACACGATGCCTCGTAAGTTCTGGTATCAGGATGGCTTGCGATTTGAATGCACCCAATGCGGAAACTGCTGCACCGGCGAACCGGGCAACGTTTGGCTGACTCCTCACGAGACCGCCCGGCTGGCCGAACGGTTGGGGCTGAGCCTGGCCGACTTTGAGCGCGACTACACCGAGGAGGTGGGCGTGCGACGCAGCTTGTTGGAACGCGACAACGGCGATTGCGTGATCCTGGATGCCGAAACCCGCCTGTGTCGGGCCTACGAAGACCGACCCCGCCAGTGTGCGACTTGGCCCTTCTGGGAGAGCAACATCGCCACCCCCGAAGCCTGGGAGGAGACGTGCCGGGTGTGTCCGGGCAGTGGGCAGGGCCCCCTGGTGCCGTTGAGCACGATTCGCGAGCGTGCGAAGGTGATCCGATTGTAGGGGATATGCGGGAAGCTGGCCGCTGGGGAACGCACGCCCCGAACGGCGGAGGCCCAGGGTCAAGAGCTTGTCGCAGCTTGGCGGTGCGTCGCCCAGGCTGCTTGACACTAGTCGTTACGATTCCTACACTTGGGGCCATGGAGTGGGTCGGGACCGCGGCCAACGGAGCGTGCGCCTTTGGCGGATTCTGACCCTTCGACTCGTTCGAGGAGACGCGATTCGTGACCAAGAAAGAAATCGTCAAGACGATCTCCGAGGAGCTGAACCTCACCCAGCTTCGGACCAAGGAGATTGTGCAGAAGACGTTCGACGCGATTGTCGAGACCTTGGTCAAGGAGCGACGGATAGAGCTCCGCAACTTCGGGGTCTTCGAAGTCAAGAAACGTAAGGCCCGCAAGGCCCGGAACCCCCGCACTGGTGAGGATGTGCCCGTCCAGGCCAAGTACGTGGTGACCTTCAAGCCCGGCAAAGAGATGGAGGAGCGGGTCCGCCAACTGGCCGAGGAAGAGGACGCCGCCAACCAGGCCACTCAGCGGGTCGAGGCGCATCAACGGGCCGAGTCCAACGGCCACCCCAAGCCGCCCCATGTGCCCTCCTCGCAAGAGGGGTAGGGGCCGCCCGGTACTCCCGGATCGCCGATTTCTCTCAAGACACAAGCCCTCGTCTTCCGAAAACCTCAGGGGAACGGACTCGAGTAGGCCGCTGTGTTCCGGTTCGACCGCTCCTACCTGGAGT
>JBJHDE010000608.1:0-3600 GCA_050486385.1 Planctomycetales bacterium
GCTGGCTGACTCAGCGGCGGGTCATCCGCGAGATGGCCTGCTTGAGGTTCTCGGCATAATGCTCGGGGCGGTCCTCGAACTTGTCCCGCGAGGTCTCCGAAGCAAACAGGTAGACCCGGTCTTCGAAGAACACGCCGTAAGCCCGCTCGCCGGCCAGGCGACGCCCGCCCTCGACGAACTCGACCACATCGTCGCCCGAGAACACCGGGGCGTAGCGGTCGGGTTCTTTCCAGAAGCTTTGCTTGGCCTCTTCGCTGGAGAACAGGTACAGCCGGCCCTGGTGAATGACACCCCACCGCGGATCGCCCTCGATCCAGGACGGGGCGTCGCCGTTGAGCGCCACCACGCAGAAGCCATCCATGGCCAAGGGCGGAAGCTGCGGTTGCTGGGGTTCGGGACGGTTGCGATCCTCGCGATCAGCCAACGTCGGCGAGGGTGCCGCCCCGCCCGGGCGATGCGACTCGGGCGAGTTGCTGGCAAACCGGGGGGCCTCGGGCTGGCCCTGGGGTCGCGGTTGCTGGTGCTGCGGCGATTGCGACTGGGCGGTATCGGGCCGTGGCGGAGCGTTCTCGGGCCGCGGCTGGGCCGGCGGCGGCGCCGACGGCGCGGGGCCGCTGGCTGGCACGCTGGTGCCGCGATTGGCCACGTAAATGTCTTGGTTGGGCCGACCGCTGATGCCGGCGATGCGGTACAGCTCGGAGCTGTAGCGTTCACTGTTCAAGTAGCCGTGGGTCCGGGCGACCACGCGGCCCTCGACCGTGACGAACAGATCGCAGGGGATGTTGGTGATGGCAATTTTCTCGGCCAGTTCCTTGTGCTGCGAGATCTGCATCTTCACCGGCACGTAGTTGGCGTGCATAGCCTGGGCCACCTGCGGATCCTGGAAGGTGGACTCGTCCATCTTCTTGCAGGGTCCGCACCAGGTGTCCCAGAAGTGCAGCAGGATGAGTTTGCCGCTCTCTTGGGCCTCGCGTCGGGCCTCGTTGAGGTCGGTGTGCCAGCGGACGCCCTCCTGGGCCTCGGCCGTGGCGGGCTGCACCGCGGTGGCCAGGAGAGTCAAGGCGCCAACCCATCCCAAGAGGGTCAGGCCGCGAGTCACCGATTGAACTGGACCCTTCATATGTCGACCAGTTTTAAGAGTCGTCTGGCAGGGCGGGTGACTCACAAGTCGGCCCGCCGTTCGTCGCAAAATATCGGCAGGACCGGGCCAGCCAATCAACTCAAAAGTGCGATTGTAGCGATTTTTCCGTCAGCAGACAACCTGTTCAGGGGGATCCTGGGGGCAAACCAGATGCCCAGCCGGGTCGTTTGGGGGAAGATTGTGGGAAAAGGAGCAAAAACATGAACCAATCGGACTGGACCCGTCGAGAGGAGTTGCTAGGATGTCGCCGCTTGACGAGAGTGCGCTTGCGTCTGGCAAATCGTGGGGGATTGAGCGATTGACTTTGCCCACCCGCGGTTTATGATGGAAGCGGATGGAAACAAACAACAACCCTCCGGGCAACTAAGCTAGGCCCCTCGACCTCGGTTGAAACGGCTTGCCCCCCGACGTGCAAGTCGGCTTTTCGCCAACCGAGCCCACTTCGAGTCTTCTGGTAGGACGATGCAGGCCAAGTGCCTGTGTGTTGAACTTCCAGTGACGATCAAATGGGGCGTGGCAGACACCGTGAGAACCCTTATGAGGGTGGTCCTTCAACTTTCGTTCAGCGTAGGCGGAATGTCCCTGGTGGACATTCGTCCGACGTGCCGCAACCGGCTCGGCCCCTGAAGCATTCTGATCTCGCCCGCCTGGTGTTGAGGATGGGTGAGAAGCAAGGTGTTTCTGGCCTGGTGATTCCCGCGAAAGCGAGCGGAAGCAGGTTCCCCGTGAACCTGCGTGAGGAAGCGAGACATCGCGCCCAAGCGTTCCACAACTTTTGCGGGTAGCAAGACGTTCTGAGCCCATTGCGGAACAACCCTTCGTCGTTTGCTAGGCGTCGCGCGTCGACCCCTCGAAACGACTTTCCGAGGCGGTGCGGTTTGCCGTCTCCAGGGTTGTGGGGCTTGCCTCGGCCGTGTGCCTTCCACAGGCCCGGTCATTACTTGGGGCAGGTTGCGCGCCAAGCTTCAAACTTGGCGCAAGGTCCTGTCATCCTGACACCGTCAATTTGGCAACGGTCTCACTCGGCTCTTCAATCGAATCATGGCAAAAAAACAGCGTGCGCGTGGGCGGTCCCCCGGCCAGCCTGGGGCGCAGCCCAGTGGTCCTCGCAATGGTTTCCAAGGAAATCGCGGCCCCAATAAGGCTCAGGGGCGGAAGCGCACTCGTCGCGGTGGACCGCGACCGGGTGGACCCAACGGGCATGTGTCCGTCGAGGAGTTCGAAGCCATCGATCCCGATGCGCCCGCCCAGGAGGTCTCGGGTGTGCTCGAGATGCATCCCAGCGGTTATGGCTTCCTCCGCACGCCGCGGAACAACTACGCTCGCGAAGCCGAGGATGTGTTCGTCCCCGTGCAACTGATCGAGAAGCATCGTTTACGCGAAGGCGTGATGATCACCGGCCCGGCTCAGCCCACGCGGCGACAGAAGGGCCCGCGATTGCAGGATGTGACGCTGATTGACGACTTCACGCCCGAAGAGTACGCCAAGGTCCGCCCGTTTGAATCGCTGACGCCCATCAATCCCGAAGAGTGGCTGCGGCTGGAGACGGGGCCCGAGCCGATCAGCACGCGAGTCATGGACTTGCTGGCGCCCTTGGGCAAGGGACAGCGGGGACTGATCGTCGCTCCGCCCCGGAGCGGTAAGACCGTGCTGCTGCAACAGATCAGCCACGCCATCAGCGAGAACTATCCCGACGTCAAGCTGTTTGTGATGCTCATCGACGAGCGTCCCGAAGAAGTCACCGAGATGCGGCGGATGGTTCGCGGCGAAGTCGTGGCCAGCAGCCTGGACCGCGAAACCGAAAACCACGCCCGCACCGCCACGCTGATCATCGAACGGTGCCGCCGCCTGGTGGAAGAAGGCAAGGACGTGTTCTTGCTGCTGGACTCCATCACCCGCCTGGCCCGGGCGTTCAACAAGCTCAGCAACTCCAACCGCACGATGAGCGGCGGTGTGGACATCAAGGCCATGGACATTCCCAAGCGGATGTTCGCCACCGCGCGGGCCTTTGAAGAAGGTGGCAGCCTGACGATCATGGCCAGCGCCCTGATCGATACCGGCAGCCGTATGGACGAAGTCATCTTCCAGGAGTTCAAGGGCACCGGCAACATGGAACTGGTGCTCAGCCGCAAGCTGGCGGATCGCCGGGTGTGGCCGGCCATCGACATCGAGAAGAGCGGCACCCGCCGCGAAGAGAAGCTGTATCCGCCCGAGTGGCTGCATGCGGTGACCATGCTCCGCCGGACGCTGGGCACGATGAACCACATCGAGGCCATGGAACAGCTCCAGCGGACGCTGACCAAGTTCGATAGCAACGACGCCTTCATCGAACACATCGGCAGTGTCCGACAACGCGCCTGACGGCGGTTGATTCCATCAACGGCATTCAACAACCGACCCGCCACGGCGCTCAAGCGTCGTGGCCGGGTCGGCTTGCGTTGATCCTGGCACTCCATGGC
>JBJHDE010000609.1:0-3595 GCA_050486385.1 Planctomycetales bacterium
CCTTCGGAGTGGGTTCGCTCGGCGGCGCACTGCTGCCGCTCGCACGGCTCCTCCGCCGCCGACGCCCGCATCGGCACGTTGGAAGCCGAGCTGGCCCAGAACAACGACACCCGCATCGAGACGACGACCCTGCGGCAGGCCGAGAAGGTGGTGGAAAGCGGCTACCAGACCCTGCAAGCCGCCAATGCCCAGGTGGAAAGCGCCACCGAGAAGCAGCAGTTCTCGCGCCGCAGCTTCGATCGTCAACGGCGGCTGCTGGAGCGCGGCAGCTCGACCGAAGAGACCCTCGACCAGTACGAGCTGCGACTGGTGCAGGCCAGCGTCGAAGAGCAGCAGGCCCGCTTGGCCCAGCGGGCGATTGCCGCCATCCAGGCCGCCACGGAATTGATGCCCGTGGTCGTGGGGCAGTACATCGAACTCAAGGATCTGGGAGCCGCGGTGCTGACCCAGCGCCGCAAGGAGGCCGAGGCCCAACGCGATCGGATTCGCCTGGACCTGGAACGCAGCCGATTGGTCAGCCCCGTCGATGGCGTGATTCTGGCGCGGCACGTCACCAACGAGCGCGAGCTGCCGGCCGGTACGGTGCTGGTTGAGATTGGCCAGCCCCAGGACCTGGAGGTCGAGGCCGACTTTCTGACCACCGACGCCGTCCGAATCCGCGAAGGCGATCCCGCCAGCTTCTCGGGTCCGGCCATGGGCGACCAGCCCGTCGCGGGCATCGTCAAGCGGATCGACCCCGCCGGCTTCACCAAAGTCAGCAGCCTGGGTGTCGAAGAGCAACGGGTGCGGGTCGTGTTGGGCTTTGACCCCGGCGTGCTGCCACAACTTCGCGAGGCCAAGACCCTGGGCGTGGGCTATCGCGTACTGGTTCGCGTCTTCCCCCGCGATCGCTACGCCCCCCAGGCCCTGATCGTGCCCCGCTCGGCGGTGTTTCGCGATGCCCTGGGCGGTTGGCAACTGTATGCAATTCGCGACGGCCGCGTGGAGCTGCGGACAGTCGAGGTCGGTCTGATGAACGACGAGCGGGTGGAAATCCGCCAGGGCCTGGATGCCGAAGAACCTGTTGTGCTGGCACCCGAGGCCGATCTGGCCAGCGGCCAGCGTGTCCGCCCGGTGGAGCGGCCGCTGTCGGCCCTGCCGAGCCAGCCGTTGCCCTTGTCCCCGAGGTCGCCGGCCGCCAACCGTCAGCCGACCGACGAGGACTCGGGTCGCTAGCCCCGCGGACCTCCGCAATGCCCGAAGTTGAGAGGAGGCCCCGGAGTGCCTGTCGCCCCGCTTGTCACTGGTGGAACCCTCGGCGTGTTAGTCGGAGCCTGGCTCGTGCTGCGCTGGGGCCTCATGGGTCGGCCACCGCGGTTGTGGGGCATGGAACAGTGGCTCCTGTTGGCGGTGCTGATCGCCCTGGTACTGGCCGGCTCGCGGTGGATGGGGGTCGATCGCCAATACTGGCTGGCTTTCAGCATGGCCTTTCCCTTGGGCTTTCTGCCCCTGGTCAGCGTGGCCCTCAGCGCCCATAGTTACACCGGTCAATCCATGGCCCTGGCGGCAACCTGCGGCTACCTGGGCGTTATCCAGTGGGTCTTCCAAACGCCGGGAGCATCGATTCAGTTCCTCATGGCCGGCGTGTTCGCGGTCATGCCAGCGGTGTTTGCCTGGCAAGGGCTGCTCGACCGGGTGCAGGGCTGGAACGCCTGGTTCTGGAGCAAGATTCGTCGGGCGTTTGGATTGCCCGCCCAAGGCGATAGCTCGTAGTTGTTCCTGTCTCTCGCAGCCACCAGCTCGCCATGCCATCTGCGCTTCCCAAGGCCCTGCTGCTGACCCAAATCTATCCGCCCGCGGTCGGCGGCAGTGGCCGGTGGTTCTACGAGATCTATCGCCGGTTGCCCCACGCATCCACGGTCGTGTTCACCGAGCCTCACCCCGAGGCCCGACCCGACGCCCAGCCCGGCCCGCCGGTGATCCGTCAGCCGTTCAATCTCCGCGACACCGGCGGCTTCAGTCCCGCTGGCTGCACCGACTACGCCCGGCTGGCCCGCCGGGTCGACCAGGCCTGCCGTCAGCACGACGTCCAGGTTTTGCATTGCGGGCGGTGTCTGCCGGAGGGCTGGATCGGCTGGCGGCTGCGGCGGACGACGGGGCGGCGGTTTGTGTGTTTCGCCCATGGCGAGGAGGTCAATCGACCGGCACGGCGGGGCGATACCGGGGTGATGAGCAGTCGGCAACACCGGCTGATGGGCCGCTGGTCGCTGGGGGCGGCCGACCTGGTGATCGCCAACAGCCACAACACAGCCCGGATTCTGTTCGACCAGTGGGGCCTGTCTCAGGAGCGGGTGGCCGTGCTGCACCCCGGCTGCGATCTCCAACGCTTCCGCCCCGCCGATCCCGACCCCGAGGTGCGTCGGGCCTGGGGCTGGCACGACCGCTTAGTGTTGTTAACCGTCGGCCGCCTGCAGGCCCGCAAGGGCCACGACCACCTGATCGCCGCCCTGCCGGCCCTCCGCCAGGCCGTGCCCCATCTGCTGTACGCCATTGTCGGACGGGGCGAAGAAGCCGCACGGCTGCGGGCGTTGGCCGACCAATACCAGGTCGCCGAGGCCGTGCGATTCTACGAGGATTTCAACGACGACGACCTGACAACCGCCTATCAGCAGTGCGACCTGTTTGTCCTGCCCAACCGGCAGATTGGCAGCGACCTGGAAGGCTTTGGCATGGTGCTGGTTGAGGCCCAGGCCTGCGGCAAGCCCGTGGTCGCCGGAGCCTCGGGCGGAACGGCCGAGACCCTGGATCCCGACCGCACCGGCCTGACGCTGCCGGCCGACACGCCCGAGCAACTGGTCGCCGGGCTCATGCCGCTTGTGACCGATCCGACGCGGCTGCGGCGTTATGCCGACAACGCCCGGGACTGGGTCCAGCGGCATTTCGACTGGGACCATCTGGCCGGCCGCGCCGCCGAGTTGTTCGCCCGGGTCGGGTCGTGAAGGGTGTGGCTTCGTTTGGTTCTGAGGTTGTCGATCGGCCGCCTTGGGGCGTGCGGCTAGCGATCCATCCTCCGCCGCTTCTCAAGTTCATCTTCCACGAAGGTTGGCGATTTACGATCGAAGAACCTCAGATGTCTCAAACTGGGGATGACCAGCAGCCTCCAGATGGCTTGTTCGGTGAGTTGATTTCCCTCCAGAGCGATATCCACTAGCGTGGTCGAGCGGGCCAACTCCTTCACAAAGTCGTCGGTGATGGGAGCCCCGTGGACCATCAGCAAGGTCAAACTGGGAAAGCGTTGGATCTGGGAGGCAAATTCTTCATCAACGTACGTGTCCCACAGGGACAGAGTCCGTATTTTCTTTCTCGGAAGCGTGCCTACCGTTTCGGCATCCAGGCGAACCGAACACCTTGAGAGATCAAGCTCTTTGAGATAACGAAGCCGCCCCAGGTGTCGCAGGCCCTCGTCGGTCACATGCGACGAGCCAGTCGACAAGCCGTCCAGGTAGACCAAGCGGCCGATGTGGGCCATGTCGGCATCGGTCAAAGAATCGGAGTCCACATACAGGTAATCCAGGTCACGAAGCGCCTCAAGTGACGCCAAGGCCCCAGGCTCGAT
>JBJHDE010000610.1:0-3569 GCA_050486385.1 Planctomycetales bacterium
CCGCCGCCCATCCCACCGGAGTCGTGTCCAGGCGCCTGGCCCAAGCCGCCAGGCTGACCGTAGCCCTGAGGCTGGTCGAAACCGTAACTGGGCCCGCCTGGGGCCGCGGTGGCCTGTCCGGCCGGATGGGGCTGCACGATGACCTGTTGGCACAGCGGACACTGCACCTGGGCCCCGGCGTAGGCTTCTTCCCCACCAATGAGTTGGTTGCAACTTGGGCAGTTGTAATGATATGTCATCGCGGCGAAAGGGGCGTCGCGGGCTTGGCAGAGAGTCGGGTTTGGCGACCGCGGGTCGTGGGCTCGGTTGGGGAGCCTGCGGCCGGCTGATTCAACAGCTTCTATTCTAGCGTGTGGTTGGCCGCGGCGTCACGGGCTTTAGGCGGGACCGGTGCGGTTTTCCGAATCAGGAAGGGCTGTGGCCGGCTCAATCGCCAAGGAATCGCCCGAACGGGCCGTTTGGGGGTTGATTGCAGCGCACCACCCCCGACAATGCACTGCTGAAGAACCGCGCAGAGACTCCGCGGACGACTTCGAGCCCTCAACACGATCGATTGTGGTGTGATGTCCGACGGCGGCAATCCCCAATCGCCTCACGAGCGACCCATCGAGGCTGACCCCTCGCGGGCGACTGAGGCCGAGCACCAGCAGAGCGATTCCTCGGTGACACCTCCTCCTCCGCCTGCCCGGCAAGCGGAGGAGACGGCCGAGGCCCGCGATCCGGAATCCCCTGGCCAAGCGGCCCCGCCCGGCGATGAGCCGCTGGCCAGCCCGCCAGGAGCGGAGGAACCCGCGGCTCCGGCCGATGCGGCATCTCAGCCGGCCCAGGCCACACCGGCCAGCGACCAGGGCGAAGGCAGTTCGCCCCCGGCGGACACGCCGACGCCAACCGAAGCGCCGGCTGCTTCGGAAGCACCAACCTCGGCCGAAGCGGCCTCGAGCGCGGGTCAAGGCGAGGGCGGCGAAGGCGACGGGGGCGAGCCGGCGGTTTCGAAGATGGTCGAGGCGGCCCGGCGGGCGGCCTTGCGGATCAAGATCGGCACGCAGCGCGAAGGCGTCGAGGCCCCGCCCAGCCCGATCCAGCCCTCGCACACCCCATTGGCCAAGAAGGGACCGGCCGTCAAGCGGCCACCGCGGGCCGAGGGCGAAGACGAGCCGGAGGACTATCGCGCCAAGCAGGCTGCCGAGCCCATTCCGGGCCAGGCCGCGGCACCGCCCCCCAAGCCGGCCGAGAAAGTCCCGCTGCCCAATCTCCGCGAGTCCGATGACGAGATCGACGCGGAATTGTCGGCCGCGTTGGGCGAGGCCTCGGTCGACCAGTTGGTTGGGCCCGAGTCCGGCGCGCCGATGCCGCAGCACTTTGTTCAAGGCACCCGCTTGCAGTGCAAGGTGCTCAGCATCCACGACGACAACGTGTTCGTGGATCTCGGATCCCGGCACCAGGGCGTGTTGGCGGCCAAGAGCTTTCATGGGCAAATGCCCGAGGTCGGCCAACCGCTCGAGGTCGTCGTTCAGAAAATCGACCCCGCCGAGGGTCTGTACCATGTGGGCCTGCCCGGCAGTGCCAGCGATGCGGGCGATTGGACCACCGTCAGCGAAGGCCTATTGGTCGAGGCCGTGGTCTCGGGCACCAACAAGGGCGGGCTGGAGTGCAAGGTCGGCGGCCTGCGAGGCTTTATGCCGGCCGGTCAGGTGTCGATCTACCGCGTCGAGAACCTCGACCAACTGGTTGGCGAGCGGATCAAGGCGGTGATCACCGAGTGCAATCCCCACCGAAAGAACCTGATCCTCAGCGGCCGCTCGGCCATGGAACGCGAGCGCGAGGAGGCGCGGGCCAAGCTGATGGAAGAGCTTGAGGTGGGCGCCATCCGCGAGGGCGTGGTCCGCAATCTCCGCGACTTCGGGGCCTTTGTCGACCTGGGCGGCGTGGATGCCCTGCTGCACGTCCGCGAGATGGCCTGGACCCACGTCAAACATCCCAAGGACCTGTTGCAGGTCGGCCAGCGGGTCAAGGTCAAGATCACCAAGATCGACCCCGAGAGCAAGCGGATTGGCGTCTCGCTGCGGGACTTGGCCCCCGATCCCTGGAGCGAGGTCGCCATGCGGTTTCCGATTGGCGAGACCGTCACCGGTCGCGTCACACGGACCGCGCAGTTTGGGGCCTTTGTCGACTTGGGCGACGGTGTCGAGGGCCTGATCCATATCTCGGAACTCGACAACGGCCGGGTGTGGCGGGTGTCGGACGTGGTGAACGTGGGCGACGAGGTCACCGTCAAGGTGCTGAGTGTCGAGAACGATCGCCGCCGGATTGCCCTCAGTCGCCGTGCCGTGCTGCGGGCCGAAGCCCCACCGCCCAAGAAGAGCGACGAGGACGATTTGCCGCCCGAGGACGATACCGGTCAGGCCGCCGCGCCCAAGAGCAACAAGCCGCTCAAGGGCGGACTCGATCGCCCTCAAGGCGGCGAGGGGTTGGGCCTCAAGCTGTGAGCTACCGCGCGGCCATCCCCTGGGCCTGACCCGTCGCCATTGTCACCCGCGGGGCGTGCTGGGCCCACCAGCGTTGCCAGATGAGCCAGGCCCAGCGTTGGGTCAGGCGGTCGCCGCTGGCGGCTTCGGCGGGGCCTTCGAGCGCGGCGATGCGTTCGGGTTGGAACCAGTTTGGCGTTTCGTGCTCCGTGGGACTCCGAGGGGCCGCCTCGCGGAGCCAGCTTTCCAATGGCAAGGCGAAGCCGCGCTTGGGCCGGGTGAAGACTTCGGCGGGCAGCAAATCGGCAAAGGCTTGAGCCAACAGCCACTTGCCGCGTCCCCGGCGGAGTTTGTAGCGCACGGGCAGTTGGGCGGCGAACTCGACCACGCGGTGATCGAGAAACGGGCTACGGCACTCCAGCCCCCAGGCCATGCTGGCCGTATCGAGCTTGGTGAGCAGATCGCCCGGCAGGTAGGTCAGCAGATCGGCCAGAGACGATTGCGTCACGGCATCGCGCCGGTCGAGGCGTTCGTAGGCCCAGGCCAGAGGCGCCACTGGGTCGTGGGCCGCCAGTTGCTGAATGCCCTCGGTCGTGTACAGGGCGGCCCGTTCGCGCTCGTTGAACAGGCTGATCCACGCCAGGTGCCGCGCGGCTCCGCGGTGCCGCAGGCCTTCGAGAAACCGCTTCAACCGTCGGGCGAAGCCCCGCCGCTGTCGGCCAGCAGGGAGAAATCGTGCCAGCCACGCCAGCGGTAAGCCCGTCCTGTCGACCCAGGCGGCCAGCCCCGCGGCCAGGTGATGCGGATAGCCGGCAAACAGCTCGTCGCCGCCGTCGCCGGTGAGGGCCACCTTGACGAACGCCCGGGTCCGTCGCGCCAGCTCCAGGGTGGGAATCGCCGAGCTATCGGCAAAGGGTTCATCGTAGCTGCGGGCCAGGTCGTCCAGCCGCGCCGGCCAATCGGCCTGGGCCAGGCGTTACTCCTGGTGCTGGCTGCCTAGATGCTCGGCCACGCGTCGGGCGAAGGGCGCTTCGTCGAAGGCCGGGTCGTCGAAACCCAGGGCAAAGGTCTGGATCGGCTCGGTCGACTGCTGCTGGGCCAAGG
>JBJHDE010000611.1:0-3564 GCA_050486385.1 Planctomycetales bacterium
GAACGGGACCAAGGGTTTGGCACACGGTATGCTCTAATAGTCCCCAGACACCAAGGGGTCGGGTTGCGAGCGGTCACCATTTTCCTCAAGGTCCAGTGTGACGGCTCCCCTGGCGGCGACGGATCGCACGCCAACACCCGCCAAAAAAGTTTCGAGGCAACGGATGAAGACTCTCGGGCGTTGGATCATGGTGGTCTTGGGCATCCTGGTTTTGGCCGGGGCCGTGGGTTGGCAATTGCGCACCGGCGACGATTCCGGCGAGGACCTGAGTCTGGACTCGGCCGACCTGATTGCCCTCAGCCCGCAGGCCCAGGACACGCCGGCCGACCTGGTGAGCCAGGCCCGCCAGGCCCTGAAATCGGCCCTGGCCACGGTGGAAAGCCACGACGACTATGTCGCGAAGTTCACCAAGCGGGAACGCATCGGCGACACGCTGCGGCCGGCCGAGGTGATTCGCCTCAAGGTCCGGCACGAGCCGTTTGCCGTGTACATGCGATTCTTAGAGCCCGAGGGCACGGCCGGTCAGCAGGCGATTTACGCCGACGGCCACCACGACAACTTGCTGGTGGCCCATGGTGCCGGCTTCCGTCGGGTGTTTGGCACCTTCCGCATCGACCCCACCAGTTCGCTGGCCACGAGCGAGAACCGGCACCCCATCACCTCGGTGGGCATCCGCAATCTCTTGAAAAAAATACTCGCCAACCCCGACTTGGAGACCGGCCTTTTGCAAGTGGCACACACCAGCAGCGAGATTGCCGGCCGCCCGGTGGAGCTGTGGCAATTCACGCTTGAGGAGCCCACCCGCGGCCAGGAGGTCCACCTCAGCCGCCTGGCGATCGACAAGCAGTGGAACGTGCCGGTCAAGTTTTCGGCCTATGGCTTTCCCAGCGACGATCAGCGGCCGCCACTGCTGGAGGAGTACCTCTACGAGGACTTCCAGTTCGACGCCGGCCTGACCAACACCGACTTCGACCCCACCAACCCCAACTATGATTTTCCGTGAGCAGTGGTGAGGGGCAGCGGGATGCCGTCGGACATCCCCGCGCGGACTCGTCGGGCGAGCCCACTTAACTTGTTGGGGCAATCGGCGGGGGTGCCCGATCACCCAACAGCCGTCAATCGACGGCTGGGCCGCTTGCCGGCTAGCTGCCGCGAATGCTGGCCGCTGCGTCGGTGGCCGCCAGCCGGACGCTGGGATCGGGGTCGGATTGAGACAGGTCGTCCAACCGCGTCAGGCAATTCTGGGCCGAGGCGCCCAATTCCCCCAAGGCCACGGCCGCCGCGGTTCGAACGCCACGATGTGGCTCGTTCAACAGGGCTTCCAGCGTCGCCAGCCCCCCGGCGGAATCGAGACCCAGGCTCACCAGGCTGGTGGCGGCCTCGCAGGCGACGTAGCGGTTGCCGTCTTGGGACGCCTGCGCAAGCCGACGCTGGACCTCCCCTTGAAGGCTGGTCGGAATCGCCGACACCCGCCCCAACTCCCGCGCAGCCCGTTGGCGGAGATACGCGTTCTTGTCGCCCAACTCGGTGAGCAATCGTTGCACCTTGCCCGCCGTCATCCCGGACCGTCCCCCAACCGCGTAAGTCGCTTATTTTACCCAGGCATCCTAATCATCCGAATCCTCTAATCCAGTCTCGAATTCTGCCAGCATTCCGAAAAGTTTGCCCCCACCCGGCGGGTGATTCATCCGGTGGTGGCGGCCTCTTGGGCCAAAACGCCGCGAACAATGGTTCGCAGTTTGGGTTCTGCGGCGCGAGCGACGGCCAGAATCTCGGGCAGATTCACCGGCTCCAGGGCGTCGGCCAGGCACAGGTCGGTGATCAGCGACAGTCCCAGCACGCGTAGTCCGGCATGCATGGCGACAATCACCTCGGGCACGGTCGACATGCCCACCACGTCGGCCCCGATCATCCTTAAGAATCGGTATTCGGCCCGCGTCTCCAGATTCGGGCCGGTGACCGCAACATAAACCCCCTCGTGGGCCACAATATCGTTGCGGCGGGCCACCGAAAGGGCCCGGTCGACCAGCACCCGATCGTAGGGTTCCAGCATGTCGGGAAACCGCGGCCCCAGCGAATCGTCGTTGACGCCGTGCAGCGGGTTGCCGCTCATCAGGTTGATGTGATCCTCGATCACCAGAATGTCGCCCTTGCGATGATGGGGATTCATGCCCCCACAGGCGTTGCTGACGACCAGGATTTCGCAGCCCAGGGCCTTCATGACCCGCACCGGAAAGGTGACCTGTTTGTAGCTATACCCCTCGTAGATGTGGAATCGCCCTTCCATGGCCACCACGTCCAGCCCCTCAAGTCGCCCGCAGACAAGCTGGCCGGCGTGACTCTCGACGGTACTTTTCGGAAAGTGGGGGATGGCGTCGTAGGGGATTTTCGCCTGGGCGTCGATCTCTTCGGCCAGTCCACCCAGACCGGTACCGAGGATCAGGCCAACTCGTGGAGCAGTCGGCCATCGGGCGCGAATGAATTGGGCGGCGTCTTGGATCTGGGCGGCCAGTTCGAGCATGGGGGTGACGTGCTTTTTTGGGGTACGAGGCACGATCGGGGCCTCGTCCCTGTCGGTCCGTCACCGCAGGGTTCGCCACCCGCATAGCTCCATCACCGGAGCCGGGGGCGGAGGCGATGCAGCAGGCGGCGGAACTCGGGCTCGTGACGCAGCGGCGCGAGGTCGCGATCTCGTTCGAGGTGAAGCCAATCGTTGTAGCCGAGGGTCACGGCCACCTGCAACTGGCCCAAGGCCTGCTGACGGCGACCCATCAGGCACAGGCTGCACGCCAGGTTGTAGCGAGCCACCGGATCGGTTGGACGCACCGCGCACAGCCGTTCGTCCAGCTCCAGGGCATCGGCATGGCGGCCCAAACGGGCCAGGGCCTCGGCCTGGCAACGCAGGGCGTCGGAATGCTGCGGGCATTGCTCCAGCACGGCGGCGTACAACCCCACTTCAAAATCCAACTGGGTCGGGCCCGGCCGGTCGGTGGTTGGATCCTCGGCCCCACCAAGATGAGGCAGGTGATCAGGCAGTAGTGGGTCGGTCGGGGGATGGGATGAATTGGGCATGTAACGTCACCGGATTCGGAGTCATTTAAGATGAGACAGCGTGTAGGAAGAGCCTCGGCCAGAACTCTCAACCGCGATGCAGGCGGAATCGCCCCGCGATGCGTCCGCGCCTCGGGCGCGTCTGCGCGGCGAGGGACAAGCCAACGCCGAGCAGTATAGTGCAGGAAATCCCCGACGCAACGGTTTGCCAATCGCTAGAGGGGTCGCGCTCGCCGCTCGCCCGATGAGTCGTTCGGTCGCCCCCCGCTGAGTCCGAACGTGCGTGGGCGGTTGGCTCCACGACATTCGGCTTGGGAAACCGCACGTCTGGCGACTTGGGCACGTCAACAGAGCCACCCAACGACCGCTCGGCTTACCGTTCTGGAACCACTTAGAATAGGGAAATGGCTGCCGACGGGGTCAGTCGTCGGTGTCCGCCGGGACGTCGACGTCGTCGTCCTTTTTCTCCTTCTTCTGGGAATCGTCGCCGGAATCGTCGCCGGAGTCGTCGTC
>JBJHDE010000612.1:0-3556 GCA_050486385.1 Planctomycetales bacterium
GCCCTGCTGCGCTCGATCCTGCGCCACGACCCCGACATCATCATGGTCGGCGAGATCCGCGATCTGGAGACGGCGGAGATCGCGGTGCAGGCGGCGCTGACCGGCCACCTGGTGCTCTCGACGCTGCACACCAACGACTGCCCCTCCACCATCGGCCGCCTGCTCGACATGGGGGTGCGGGACTACCTGCTGACCTCGACGCTCAACGGCGTGCAGGCCCAGCGCCTGGTCCGCCGCCTCTGCCAGGCCTGCCGCGAGCCCTACGAGCCCTCGGCCGAGGTGCTGGAGCGCACCCGCCTGGCCGCCTTCGCCCCGCCGGGGGCCAGGCTCTACCGCGCCGTCGGCTGCCCCGCCTGCGGCGGCAGCGGCTACCGCGGCCGCCTGGCCGTGGTCGAGGTCATGCCCATGACCGAGCCGCTGGACGTGTTGCTCGTGGCCTTGGGAAGCCATGGGGATGTGAATCCCCTGGTCGAACTGGCCGCCAGGCTCCAGGCCCGCGGGCGTCGGGTCGCGGTTTGCACCTCGAAGTATTTCGAGCCCCTGGTCCACGGCTACCAGCTCGAGGCCCTCAGCTTGGGCCAGGCCGACGACTACGTTGAGGCCCTCAAGTCGCCGGATCTGTGGCATCCACGCAAGTGTCTGACCGCCGTCGCCGAGCGGATGACGCCCTCTATCCGCGATGTCTATCAGCAGATTGCCACCCGCACCCACCCGGCCCACAGTGTGGTGGTGGCCAACCATTTGGCACTCGGCGCACGAGTGGCTCGCGAGACCTTGGGCGTGCGGCTGGTGAGCGTGCAACTTCAGCCGATGCTGACCCGCAGCCTGGCGGCCCCCCCACGATTGCCCGCCGGCCCCGACCTGGCCCGACTGCCGCACCTCGGGCAGCGGGGGCTGTGGTGGTTGGTGGATCGCTGGATCGCCGACCCCGCTCTGGGTCGGGTGTTGAACGGCTTTCGCCAGGAGTTGGGGCTGCCGCCGGTGCGGCGGATCATGCACACTTGGTGGGATTCGCCCGATGCCATCTTGGGCCTGTATCCCGAGTGGTTCGCCCCGCGGCCAGCCGACGCCCCGCCCCAACTGCGGCTGATGGGCTTCCCACGGGCCGAGGCCGCCCGGGTGCATCCCGTCTCGCCCGAGGTCCAGCATTTCGTCCGTGAAGGCGAGCCGCCCTTGGTGTTTACCGCGGGTTCGGCGATGATGCATGCAGAGCGGTTTTTTGCCGAAAGCGTGGCTACCGCCGAGCGGATGAATCGTCGGGCGGTGCTATTGGCCCGCTTTGCCGATCAGATTCCGTCGCGGCTGCCCGCCACGGTGCGGCATGTGGAGTATGTGCCGCTGTCCTGGCTGTTGCCCCGCGCGGCGGGTCTGGTGCATCACGGTGGAATCGGCACCCTAACGCAGGCCCTGGCCGCGGGCATTCCGCAGATCATCGTCCCGCACGCGCATGACCAGTTCGACAACGCCCGACGTGCCCGGACCCTGGGCGTGGCTGACGAAATCCCCCTGGCGCGTTATCGTAGTCCTCGGGTCACCGAGGTGTTCGGGCGATTGCTGAACGATCCGGTCGTGGCCGCACGCTGCCAGCACTGGGCCGATTTCATGGAATCCGATCCGACTCTCGACGACGTATGTACTTACCTGGGGCAATTCGCCGCCGCACACCAACTCGCTTGGCCCCGCGAGTCGGCGGCGGACCCCGCACCCGACAGCCGGCCCAAAACCGCAATTTCGCCCGCGACATCCGCTCAACCGATGGAACCTCACTGACGCCATGGTCCCGCAACATCGAACGCGTCGTGCCGACGCGGCCATTTCCGCCCAACATCTCGAAATGGGAACATGTCCATGCAGCGTTTGAAACGTGTTTGTGTGTTCTGTGGTTCGAAGACGGGGCACAGTCCGGTGTATCGCGAGGCGGCCCTCTGTCTGGGACGCACGCTGGCCGAGCGCGGTATCGATCTGGTGTGGGGCGGTGGGCAGGTGGGCCTGATGGGCGTACTGGCCGATGCCGTGCTGGAAGGCGGCGGCCAGGCGATTGGTGTCATCCCCGAAGCCCTGTCCAGCACCGAATTGCTGCATCCTCGGGCCACCGAGATGCATGTGGTTCAGAGCATGCACGCCCGCAAGTCGCTGATGAATGAACTCAGCGACGGCTTCATTGCCTTGCCGGGCGGGTACGGCACGCTGGAGGAGTTGTTCGAGCAGATCACCTGGTTGCAATTGGGCATTCACAACAAGCCCATTGGTCTGCTGGATGTCGACGGTTTTTATGGACCGATTTGGGTCATGCTGGGCCGCGCGTATAAAGAAGGCTTTCTCTCGCGCGATAACCGGCAGCTTGTGCTGTTTGACCATGAACCGGCCGCCTTGCTGGACCGGCTCGACGCCTTCCAGCCCCCCACGCCCGCCAAGGCCCCAGAAGCCGTACCTTGAACCATGCGGACGTCTTTCGATGAGCGATCAAGCCTGATCCGCCGCTTCGGCGAATACCGCGAGACGAACGCTATCCGCAACCGTTGTTAAACAGGGTCGAAGACTGGGGAACCGGCTGGCGTTTGCAGACACTGGTGGACTACTGATTGCCTGCAAAGGTTCACGAGCAAGCCAAGTGGCACCGGAAGACTCAAAACGGCAAACAGGTTGAACCGCGAAGACGCCTCCCACCTTCGCGTCTTGGCGGTTGGTTGTCCTGATTTCGGCAACCAATGCTGAAATAGATCGCATAATTCGGGGTGGTTTGTCTTACCGTTTTTGACAACTCGGTGCCAAACGTCTGATTTCCACACTGTTCGAAGCTTTGCGCAGGGATCAATAAACCTGTCAGGCAGGCGCGATCGAGGCCCGCAGGGTGGCCAGGTGATCGGCCTGGTCGATGGTCTTGTCGGTCCGCCAGCGGACGATCCGCGGAAAGCGAACGGCCAGCCCGGACTTGTGACGTTTCGATGGGCTGATGTTCTCGAAGGCCAGTTCAAAGACCAACTCGGGTTTCACGCTACGAACGGGCCCGAATGTTTCAATCGTGTTGCGGCGAATGAACGCGTCGACCTGGCGAATCTGGGCATCATCTAAACCGCTGTAGGCCTTGGCGAAGGGGACCAGTTCCCCTGTTTCATCCCACACGGCAAACGTGTAGTCGGTGTATAAACTCGCGCGTCGGCCCGATCCGGGTTGGGCATAAATCAGTACGGCATCGACCGTCAGCGGGGCGATCTTCCATTTCCACCAATCGCCGCGGACCCGGCCCACGCGATAGGGGCTGTCGAGGCGTTTGAGCATCAGTCCTTCCACCCGCCGATCGCGGCTGGTCGCCCGAAGGTCGGCCAACTGGGACCAGCTCTCCGCGTTGACCAAGGGTGAAAGGGCCAGGTATTGGAGTTGATTCACCGCGCTGACCAGCGCGACCAAGCGCGAACGCCGCCATTCCAACGATTCAGACCGTACATCGGTGCTGGTGTGCTCCAGCAGATCGTAGGCCACCCGCCGCGGCTCGCCGAGATTGGTGAAGCTCGCCACCACCCGGGCGCGGCCGGCGGCCTGGCTTTCGGTCTGGTAG
>JBJHDE010000613.1:0-3548 GCA_050486385.1 Planctomycetales bacterium
GTGTGCCACTGCTTGCTATCGATTCCTGCAAAAGTATGGGAACAGCGTTTGTGGCACTGGTGGCTTGTCCACCAGTGTTTGATAACGCCAAACGTTCCGCGCGAACTCGGCGCTGTTTCAAGGTTTTCGCAGAACCAACTTGGCCGGCACTTTCCGACTAGGCCACACACTGGTGGACAAGCCACCAGTGCCACGAGTTTGGTTTGCGGTATTGCACAGGGATCAGTAGCAAGCCGTGTCGGAAACGAAACACGTTGCCTGGCATGGTTGCGCTTCGACTCGATTGCTTCACGTCTTTTTGCCTATCGCACTGCTTGCGAGCAAGCAGTGGCACACCTTTTGGTGAAGCGAGGCCACCCGTCGCTTCGACTCGACTGCTTCAGGTCTTTTTGCCTATCGCACTGCTTGCCAGCAAGCAGTGGCACACTTTTTGGTGAAGCGAGGCCACCCGTCGCTTCGACTCGACTCGTCAACATCGATCCGCATATCGCACGGCTTGCCAGCAAGCAGTGGCACACCTTTTGATAAAGCAAGGGCACCCGTGCGGGAATGCAGGATCTCGCCATGTCCCGTGTTCTCCCTCCGCGTCTCCGCGTCTCAGCGTGAGCTGCCCCGTTTCGGAACACCCATTTGATTCCGTCAGCTTCTTGCCTGGGCAGCCCGTGGGGGTAGCGCCCGCCACCCGAACTGCTCTGGTAAGCCGGGTAAGAGATTCCGAATGAAACGGTTCTTCTGAACAATCCCTTCACGAGGTGACGATCCCAGCCGACGTATCCAGATTGCACTAGTCGCTTGGGTGTTGCCATGCCGCACGGATTGTTGAACGCGACGTTCGCCTGTTTTCGCGTTGCCGCTTTTCGCGGCGCACGCTACCATCGCCCGGCCTGGTTGGGGCTGATTGCAGCCGCGTTGCTGGCTGGCGGCCCCGTCCCCGAGGCGTGGGCCCAGGCATCGGATCGCTCGACGCTGCACGAGGCCCTGCGGCTTCCGCCGGAGGCCCGTGAACAACGACCCGATCGCAATCCCGTGATCACCGCCATCGATATCTCGTCCAGTGGCCGAATGCTGGCCACCGGCGGCGACAATCACGACGTGTACCTTTGGGATCGAACCACCGACACCGTGAAATTCATTCTTCGCGGTCACCTCGACTGGGTGCGAACCGTGCGCTTCACGCCCGACGAATCCCTGCTGATCACCGCCGGCGACGACTGCCGCGTGTGCATTTGGGATACCCGCACCGGCACGCTCCGCGGCGAACTTCCGCCCATGGGACATGTAATCTACTCCCTGGATGTCAATCCCGCCGGCGATCGCCTGGCCTGCGGAGGTTTCGCACCAGCGGTGCGGGTGTTCAATCTCGCCACCCGAAGGCCCTCGGGCGTGGTTCCCGCGCCCTCCACCGATGTGCGGTGCGTGCGGTTCTCGCCCGATGGCCAATCCCTGGCGATTGCCGGTCGGGGCGGCACGGTCGATGTGGTCGACGTTGCCACCCGCCAGGTGCGTCACAGTTTCGAAGTGGGTTGCCCGCGGCTGCATGCGGTGGCCTTCTCGCCCGATGGCCACATGCTGGCCGCTGCCGGCGAGCACCGCGAAGTCCACGTCTGGTCGCTGGACGATGGCGCCAAGCTGCGTGGCTTCGCTCCACCGGCCGGTCGGACCTACACCCTGCGATTTCTCGACAATGCCCGGCTGGCCCTGGCTGGCAGCGACAACGTGATCCGCGTTTGGAACGTGACCGAGGATCAGCCGGAATTGGAACTTTGGGGCCATCGGGGGACCGTGGCCGCCCTCTCCTACGACGACAAACGCAAACAGATTGTCAGTGGCGGATTTGATACCACCGTGCGGGCGTGGCCGTTGGATCGCGGCGCGATCACCCGACGCCCGACCGAGACGACTCAACAGTAATGGTTCGACCGTCCCCGGACTGGGGACAGCGCGTGCTGAAATCCACTTGTTCTGTTCACCGTGTTGGAGAGTTGGCCGTGACCTTTCTGTCTCGCCTGTTCGGCCTCAACCGCCCGTCGTCCACCTCGCGGAGTCGTGCGGGCGTGGGTAAGCGTTTCACGATCGAGCGGCTTGAGAAACGGCGGATGCTCAACGCCGACCCGATCATCCATCTGGGTGCGGTGTACATCGAAGATAACCTGTACACCGACGACCCCAACACCGGTGGCGACTACATCTATATCAGTTTCTCGGGCGGGGCGCCTGGCACCGAGATGACCAGTCTCACCATCGACACCACGCCCGGCCGCGACACCCTGGAGAACGGCGACCCCTTCTTTGATACCGCGCCGGGTGGGGCCGGCACCAGTGGTTGGAATCCGCTGACCATCGACCTGGAGCTGACCCACGGAATCGACATCGACCAGTTGATCGCCAACAACCCGATCCTGGTCGACAGTTCGTCCCTGGATGGGCAGACTCGCTTCACGCTGGATCTCACCGGGGTGAGCTTCCAGGCCGGGGCGTTGTTGGTGCTGCGGGTGGATGTGGACGAAGTGGCCCGCGATGGCAGCTACAGCGCCGTGGTCGACGGGGCCGAGTGGGCCACCTCGATCATCACCGCCACCTTTGAAGCGGCGACCTATCAGGACACGACTTTCACGGCCACCTTCTTTGACGACTTCGTGTTTGCCGATCCGCAGCTCGCGGCCACGTTGCCCGAGAATGCGATTGACATCGACTTTCCTGACCCCACCGTCCCCACCGCCGGGGCCCAAGCCAATGAGGCCCAGCTCTCGCTGCCGATGAGCCTCAGCGGCACGGTGTTCGAGGATCTCAATGGCAACGGCATCCTCGATGAAGGCGAGACCGACGGCATCAGCGGCGTGACCGTGTCGTTGTATCGCCTGGAAGAGGGCGAGTACGTCTTTGTCAGCGATACCACGACCGACGCCGATGGGTTTTACTCGTTCGCCATCTCCACGCAGGGCACCTACCAGGTGACGCAGAGCCCCGTGGCGGGCATGATTCAAACCGGCAACGAGCCCGGCCAGGTGGACGGCGAGATCCGCGGCACCTCGGATGGACTGTTCACCATCACCGAGATCAGCCTGGTCGGCGGTGACGACAGTGTTCACAACAATTTTGGCATGGCCGCACCGTCCTACTTGTCGGGAACCGTCTTTGAAGATCTGAACAACGACGGCGTGTTCGACACCGGCGAACCCGGCATCGCGGGCGTGACACTGCACCTGTACGATGCCGAACACAATCATGTGGCCACGACCACGACCGATGCCAATGGCTACTACGAGTTCGTGAACTTGCCGCCGGGCACTTACACGATTCTGCAGGTTCAGCCCGAAGGCTACAACGACGGCATTGATACGCCCGGCACCGCCGGCGGCACGGCACTGCCTCCTCCGGGCGACGAGATCAGCGGTATTGTCCTGGTCTCTGGCACGGTGGCCACCGACTACAACTTTGGCGAGTGGCGACCCGGCTCGATCAGCGGCCTGGTCTTCGTCGACACGAACGGCAACTGTGTGTTTGACCCCGGTGAGGAGGGCATCGCGGGCGTTGAGATTCACCTGCTG
>JBJHDE010000614.1:0-3541 GCA_050486385.1 Planctomycetales bacterium
GTTCGAGGCAATCGAGGAAATTTCATGAACATCGGTGTGGGTCCGCGACTCCGGGACACCGTTGGTCGTGTTCGTCAGCCAGTTGCCGACATTCGACAAGGCCCACGACAAGTTCAAATTGCTGTCCGCCCGCTCCCAAGCCGTCAGACGGTCCTGTGCGTCATACCCACCCGTGGGCACTGAGAAGCCGTAATTGGCCATCACGCCGCCGATGGTCTCGCTGGTCTTGTTCTTGTTGGCGTCGTAGGTGTAGTCGAAACTCGTCACGCCGGGCGTGTTGATGCTGGTGACGAGGTTATCGCGCTGGCCGCCGCTGGAACGATAGGCCGTTGTCCGCGATAGGCCGTTGCCCAACGCACGCGAGGTCTCGCGTCCACCGTCGTCGTAAATGAAGCTGGCCACGCTGACGGCCTGGTGCGAGTTCATGCCGCCAGATCCTTCCCGGCCGTCAGCACCGCCTCCCATCCCGAATCTTCCGCACAATCTGTTCGGCCGAATGCCGCTTGCCATCCTCCGAGTCCCCTTTCCAAGTTCGAAGTCGAAAGACTCTCATCAAGTATGGCACGGATTTCGGGGAACAGGTCACACCTCGTCACTCAGCAACCACACGTCCTTGATGGACCCGGTAGATTTTGGAGTTAGGCAGGTCGAGCCTTCGAACCAACAACCATTCATCTCCGGATGCCGAAATGTTGCATGCAACTCGGATGGCCGAATCTCGATAAGGATACAGGGCCAAGACATTGCGGCTGCTGCCACCCTCTACTGTTTCGACAACCCAATCCCCGGTGGCGTCTGCTTGGCCCACCCACACATTTGAGCAACCCCACTTATTCACCAGTTCATTTCGGAGTGAATCTAGTAAACGACAGTCGTTCGATTCACGAATCGTAAAGTTAAACCCCCTTGGATCGCTGGCTTTCAGCGCGTACTCGCCCCGCTCAGCCTGTTGGCCGATCTTGTAGACACGCGATCCAACAATTGGCAAGTCGAGAGGATGCAAATCCCTCAGAGCCTGTATCTCGTTAACATGTCCCAGAACGTGCAGCATGCATTCGTTTCCGTAGTCATCGTCGAAAGGCACTTCTAAGGATACAGGACGATCAGTACTGGTGAACCCATAGACGTAAGCAACCAATGGGCTGTTTTCGTCCTCAAGCTGTCGATAGGATTCCCAGGACTTTGTTGCAAAACACTTCTCAAAGCCGAAAACAAACTCAAGCCTTGGCAGGTGAGCAAACTTCGACAATGACGTACGGTCAACTTCGTATTGAGGAATCCATCTCACCGACATCCGCGCACCCCTAATTTGGAAGGTTGTGTTTGGAAACCTCGATCGGGATTTCGTGCCAATTTTCGTATTGTTTGCCCTGCCACTCGAAAAACGGGACTTCACGATCGGGCTTCACCTCGGTGTAGAATTCAATCGCCCTCGGATTCTTGTTGCTGTCCTTCATCGGCCCGGCAACTGCTTTTACGGACGGTGTGTCGTCCTGATAGATGTTGCGTTTCGGACGTCCCCCTAGTCTTTGCGTTTCGACAATCTTTCTGGCGTCGTCGACAGATGCAGCGTGATGCACGAATGGCCCATATTTGCAGGGCTCTCCAGATGTATTATGCACCAGCACGCCGCTGGCGCCCACCCGGTAGACATGATCTCGCTGGACCTCCAGGTTATAGGTGGGCTGGGGCGGGCCGCGGGGCATGATGGCGACGACCTGGGCCAGGCCGGCTAGGGTCCGCAGCCGCTCGCCTCGGGCGAGTCGCCCGGCGGGAACGTAGGCCTGGCGATCTTCGCTCCAGATGGGGTGGCCGGACGTCACGAGCAGGGGCTCGGGCTCGCCCTGGACGGTCAGCTCAAGCAGACGCCCGCGACTGTGGCGGAAAGTGGCCGTAACCAGTTGGCCCGGTCCGGTTTCGAGCGGTGGGCAGGGCTCAATGCTGGCCAGTTCCGCCCAGCCGACGCAATCCATTTCGGGGAGATCCAGCCAGACCCGACCGCTAGGATGGCGGGCCAGAGCTGCCAGCCAGCCGGCTGGTCGCAGGAATCTGGCTTCGGTGTGGGAGCCGTCGGCATGCTGGAGGATGAGCTGGAACACCCGCCAGGTGGAGTCAGGGACTGGTTCATCGGGATGTGAATCGAGTGTTTCAACTCCCGTGGTCACGACTCGTTGGCCCAACTCGACCTGCTCGATGGGCACGAGCCCCTCGGGCGTGTGAACAACCGTACCGGCCGCGAAGCAATTGCCCCAACGGCAGATCTTGGCGTTAATCCGCTTGGCCATCTCCTGGGCCTGACGATAGCTTTCCCGCCCCAGCGCGCGGAGTTTGGCGACGCCCCGAAGTCGGTTGATCGACTGAAGCGCCTTACCCGCGACTCCGGCGACCTTTGCTCCAGCGACGTCCATCACACAGCCCCCAGCACCGCCTACGGTAGCCTGGCCGTCCAGTACCCCCTCCATCACCGCGTCCGCACACGGCAGGAAACCTGCCCCGAAGCGGATCCATCCTTCGACGCCGTGAGCTGCTTCGGCTTTGGCTTGAGCTTTGGCCTTATGCTCGATCATACGGCGAGTATTGCGAATGTTGATCTCGCTGAACTCGTCGATTGGTACCGAAAACTGATAGAATACCGTTGCGCTCTCGACCCATTGCCCACTTTCGAGCGCCTCCACGAAAATCCCCACGACCACCCGGCAGTCGTTGTACATCAAGCTGTAACCATCACCAGCCCGGACGCGGCTCGCGGCGGCCTCCATGGTAGACTCGGTCATTGAGTCTATCAGGCCGGAACCAGGAATGTAGTCGAACCAAGTGTCCCCATACCCCCAAACCCGCCAGGCGCCCAAGGGATCGACGAAGTTCACGGGGTTACTTCCGACGTACTGGTACAGATTGAGGCCATCCTTGTAACCAGCGAAGTCGCGGGTCAGGAATCGCCCAAGTTCCGGGTCAAAGTAGCGACTCCGGTAGTAATAGAGCCCCAACTCGTCTTCATGTCGGCGACCCGTAAAACGATAGGGGTTGTCGTAGGCTGAACTTGAAAGAACGGTAGTGCCCGCCCCGTCCAAGACCGTCGTATTGCCGTAAGGATCGTAGGCGTATCGTTCAACAACTGCTCCGGTGTGATCCGTCAATGCGATGATACTGTACAGCGAAGACCGGTGATACCAGAGGAGCTGTTCGTCGATACCGGTGGAGTCGACCAAAACCAGGGGTTCATCAACATAGGCCCCATAAACATACTTTCGTTGCGGGTTCTGAACCTGCTCGCCGGCGGCGTACTCGGCCACGACGCGCAGCCCAGACGAGACGAAAACCGTTGTCGTACGTAAGCGCCCATCAGCACCAGGGCGGGGGGATCAGCGGCGGGCGGCGCGGCGGGATTGGTTGCGCTGGCAACGGTCGGTGCGTTGATCGACGCGGTAGTGGCGGATGTGCTCGGGGTGGGCCGCGGCCCAGACGTCGGGCCGTAGCGAGGCGTAGTCGGTGCTGCCGGCCAACAGCGCGGCCAGCACCGCCTTCACATAAGCCCACACGT
>JBJHDE010000615.1:0-413 GCA_050486385.1 Planctomycetales bacterium
CTGGTGGACAAGCCACCAGTGCCACAAGTTGCGTTCCTAAACTTTTGCAGGAAGCAGTTGTTTCGTGTTTGTTGGAACGCGGGGCCGTGACACGCCCGGCGCTTTTGACGGACCCCGCATCGTGAAGCGAGCCCGCTTTGCGTGAAGTTCCTCGACTGGTGTCGGTTTCAACAACACTCCCGACGGGACCCTTTCCGATGAATCGCCGCCGCCATGTTCGATCGTGTTCGGTGTTGGGCCTGACCGTGCTGGTGCTAATCGGGGCCCAGTCGCGTTCAATCTCCGCGGGCGGTGGTCCCGAGAACGTGGCCATCGTCGTCAACGGCGACAGTTGGGCCTCGCGGGCGGTGGCCAACGAGTACATCGCCCTGCGGGGGATTCCCCGCTCGAATGTGGTCACGCTCGCGGAGATT
>JBJHDE010000615.1:423-3539 GCA_050486385.1 Planctomycetales bacterium
TCCGCAAAGTGTCGATATCAACACATTCCGCGACACCATTCTGCTTCCCGTCCTCAAGACGCTTGAACAGCGGGGCGTGGCTCCGCAGATTGACTACCTGGTCTATTCGGCTGACTTGCCCACGGCGATCTCGTTGCGCAGCGATCTTGGCCAGCGGCAGCTCCCACGTTGGCTCACGCCGGTGGGTTCGAGCACCGGTCTGACATATTTGTATCGTTACACACTGGCCAAGAATCCCAACTATTTGAATCTGCAAGTCAATCGCTACGCCCGACTCCCCGTGGGCGACGTGGCGGTGCGGGCGTTGAAACCCGAGGACATCGAGCAGTACCAGGAGATTCGCAAACAGCTTGCCGACAAGAACTGGCAAGAGGTCGCCCAGGCCCTCAAGCCGCTGGTCGAGCGACATCCGCGGGTGGCCCCGATGCGTTACAACCTGGCCTGCGCGCTGGCCCAGCTTGGCGAACTCGACGCCGCGATGGAACAGCTCACCGAAGCCGTCGCCAGCGGCTGGTCGGATGCCACGCATACCCAGAACGACGCCGACCTGGCTCCTTTGGCTGATCGCGACGACTTCAAAAGTCTGCTGGACGAGATGCGGCGGCGACCGATTCAAGTGCAGCCCAGCCTGGCATTCAGCGCGGCGACCTCTTGGAGCCTGTTGGGCGAACCCGCGGCGGCGGGCGAGGGCGATCGGTACTTGTTAAGCAGTGTGCTGGCCGTGACCAGCGGCCGAGGGCTGAGCGTGGCCGAATCGGTCGCGGCCCTGCGGCGGTCCGCCGAAAGCGATGGCACGCGGCCAGGCGGGACGATCTACTTTTGTCGGAGCGGCGACAAGGCCCGCTCGGGGCCCCGCGAGCCGTATTTCGATTCGGCCGTCAAGCAGCTTGCCGCCCTGGGGGTCAAGGCCGAGGTCCTCGACGCTCCGCTGCCGCGTGGCAAACACGATGTGCAAGGGGTCGTCGCCGGGGTGGCCAATGTGAATTGGAAAGCCACGCAAAGTGAAATTCGTCCCGGCGCGTTCTGTGATCACCTGACCAGCCTGGCCGGCGTCTTGACCGAGGGCGGCGGCCAAACGCCCTTGACCGAATGGTTGCGCTCGGGGGCCGCGGGCAGCTCGGGCACGGTGACCGAACCCTACAACTTGCCTGCCAAGTTTCCTTCGGCCTTTCTGCACGTTCACTATGCCGAAGGTTGCAGCCTGGCCGAGGCGTTTTATCAATCGGTGGCCGGGCCCTATCAACAGCTCTTGGTGGGCGATCCGCTCTGCCAACCCTGGGCCCGTATCCCCGAGGTGCAGCTCGAGGGTTTTGAACCCGGCCAGGTGGTCGGCGAGATCATCACACTTGAACCCAAAGTCGTGGGGCGGCCGGCCGAGAGTATCGACCGGATGGAAGTCTTTCTCGGCGGCCGCCGGGTGGCTTCGGGCCAACTGGGCCAGAAGTTTCGAATCGACACCCGCGAACATCCCGACGGCTGGCATGAAATTCGGATTGTGGCCGTCGCCGGCGATCCAATTGCCACGCAGGGCGGCACGGTGTTGCCCTTAATCTTTGCGAATGGTCAGCGCATCATCGAGCATGAGTTGCCCGAAGAAGAACGCTGGCGATGGGACCAGCCCTATCCCGTGACACTTGCCAGCAGCGGGGCCGATCGGATTCTGCTGGTGCATCACGATCGGGTCGTCGCGACCATCGAGGGCGATACCGGCACCCTGGAATTGGATCTGGCCCGGCTGGGTCCTGGCACCGTGACGTTGCAGGCCGTCGCGGTGGAAGACGGCACGCCGCCCAAGCTGGTTCACGGCGAACCCTGGACCGTGGTCGCCATTCCGCCACGGCCGCGACCGCCGATCGTCCACCGTCAACCCGATACCTGGAAACCCGGCTTGCTGCTGTCGGTCAACGATGGCCGCCCGCCGGCGGTGGTCGACGACCTGCGCCCCGGCGATTGGCTCGAAAACCTCAAACTGCCCGAGAACGCGGCCTTCGTGCTGAGCGGGCGATTCGAGATCGAGGCCACCGAACTGTATCAATTTCAATGGCGGGGCGATGCCGATGTCCGCGTCGAGGTCGACGGCCAAGTGCTGGGCCAAACCGAAGCCAACACCTGGGCCTATGCCCCCATCGCCCTCCGCGAAGGCTTTCACGAAGTGCTGATTCACGGCACGGCCACCAAGAACCCAAAACTGACCGTGCGGTTTGGTCGCTCGGGAACACGAAGCCTCGACCAGGGCCGGTTTATCTGTCAGCCGGACACCGACGAGTGAACGCCACCCGCTATGACAACCACGGCACGCAACACAAGAAAAGCACCAGCGCCTCCATCTCTTCGTGGACTCGGAAATGATTGACCTGCCACCGGAACTCGCGGATCAACCGGCCTACGAGCATTTCATGCGGCTGGCCCTGCAAGAAGCCGCCGCCGCCGAGGCCGAGGACGAGGTCCCCGTCGGCGCGGTGATCGTGCATCGCGGGCGACTGGTGGCCAGCGCCCATAACCAACGCGAGATGTTGCAGGATCCCACGGCCCATGCCGAGATGTTGGCCATCACCCAGGCTGCCTCGGCCCTGCAAAGCTGGCGATTGGACGAGTGCATGCTGTTTGTGACCCTGGAACCCTGCCCGATGTGCGCCGGGGCCATCATCCAAAGCCGGATCCCCCTGGTCGTGTTCGGGGCCGCCGACCCCAAAGCCGGTGCCGTCGAAAGCCTGTTCACCCTGCTCAACGACGAGCGACTCAATCACCGCAGCCAGGTCGTCTCCGGCGTGCTCGCCGAACCCTGCGGACGCATCCTCAGCGAATTCTTTCGACGGAAGCGAGCCCTGGGCAAGAAGTGAAGGCCCTGCCAAATGCAAAGCGCGAAGGAGGGAATTGTCTTTGTGTTCTTGGCGTCTTGGCGGTTTTTGATTGGTGAGCGTTGTGGGTAACCGGGGCTGCTGGGTTGGTAGGGACCGCAGGGATCAACCGCGAAGAGCGCGAAGAAGGGATTTTCTTTGCGTTCTTCGGTGCGCCAGGCAAAGCCTGGTTGATCTTGTCAGTTGAAAGGAACTGACCATGGAAATTGCTCGTTCACCATGTAGTCGATCGGGCGGCTGTCGGGGTGACCCTCCAGT
>JBJHDE010000616.1:0-3539 GCA_050486385.1 Planctomycetales bacterium
AATCGGAACCACCTCATGGTGCGCTGACCCTCCCCGGGGACGGCTCTCAACCGCACGAATCGTTCCGGCGGCGTCTCAAGAAGGGATTCGTCCAGGAATCGGGGAGTTATTGCCCGGAAACCAAGGACAATGGCTGGCGGCTCTCGGGGGAAGGGTCCACTCACCGGGGCTCGTGGATCGGGCCGGCCAACGGTCAGAGCCAGTGCGGCTGACTACAGAAAGAACATCGCGTAGATGGCCAGACCGGCCAGGGCGATGAGTGTGGCGATGATGACGGCCAGCGCGATCTTGCGGCCGGGGCTCCGCTCGGGGACCGCGGCGGTGTTGTTGGCCGTTTCAAACCGTTGCGATCGCCGCGAGGGACGGGGAGTCCGCTGCGAGTTGCTCTCTTCGACCGGAGCGTTCAACGGGTTGGCGTCGGCCTGGCCCAACTCGGCCTGTTGCAGCAACATCTCGGAAAACGCCGCGGTCATGATGCTGCTATTCCGCGAGCCCTCCTGACCGGGCCGCACCCGCGTCAGTCGGGTTGCCAGCGAATAGGGCATCAGGGCCTGGGCCACTTCCCAGGCCGATTGATAGCGATCCTTGGGATCGGTCGCCAACATCGTGGCGATGACTTCCTCTAAACCCTGCGGCACTTCGGGACGCAGATCGCGGACCCGAGGGGCCGGCTGCGTGGTGCGGGCCAGAATCTTCTCCATCGCGGTCTTGCCGCCAAAGGGCAATTGACCGGTCAGCATCTTGTACAGCGTCACCCCCAGGCTGTACACATCGCAGCGGGCATCCGCCCGGCGAGTGTCGTGGGCTTGCTCGGGGGCGATGTAGTCGGGCGTGCCCAGCACTTGCCCCTTACGCGTCAGATTCTTGCCGTCGTCGTCGGGCGTGGTCATCCGCGCCAGGCCCATGTCCAACACCTTGACCACGGGCAGCTTGTGCGGGCTCTCGGCCGCCACCAGCAAATTGCCGGGCTTGATGTCGCGGTGGATGATGCCCGCGTCGTGAACGTGCTGTAAGCCCAGGGCCGCCTGGCGAATGCACTCGCTGGCCCAGCCCACTGGCAAGGGGCCCCACTGCTTGAGCCACTGGTTGAGATTGCCGCCGTCGACGTACTCCATGACCAGACAGTACGTCTGACCCTCGCACACCGCGTCGTAGGCCGCCACCACGTTGGGATGATTCAGGCTGCTGACGGCCTTGACCTCGCGCTTAAAGCGGGCGATCGCCTCGGCGTTTTTCAGCAGGTCGCGGCTCATGATCTTCAGCGCGACCACGCGGCCCATGGCGGTCATCTCGGCCTTGTAAACGGCTCCCATGCCGCCGATGCCAATTTGATCGAGCAGCTTGTACTTGCCAAAAACAAAGCGGTAGTGGCCGGCCAGCAGTTGTTGGGCCTGCCAGGGTGTGACCCAGCCGCGGCGGGTCAACTCGTCGGCCAAGCGGGTCGGGTCGTTCTGGACCTCGGGCGGCGACTGTCGGTAGACCTGCTCAATGTGCTCGCGCGAGACCAACTGGCTGCGAGCCAGTAGGGCAAGAAAGTCGTCGGCTGTGGCAACGCTCATGACGGGCTCATACGTCGAACTTGACGGGCCAGCCGGTATAAGAAGCGCGCCGTCGACCCCGGCGCAATTCCTTCAGATTAGACCGGTACGATCAGATGAGTTAGGATCCGCCGCAAGCGGGGCCCTGCATCCTGCAATTCCACATGCGATCACCCCCAAAACGCGAGATCAGGGGGGCGGCCGTTCCCCACATCATCGACGGCACGGCGGCGAAAGTCAATCGTTCCCTTTGCGGGAATGCTAGGGGTCAACACCCTCAACCAGGGCTGGCCTCTCCCACCTTGAGACAGGGCGCACCCCGCCGAAATCCAAGTCCTCTCCCCAGCAAGGACGAGATTCCCTTCGGTTGACGATCGCAAAATACCTGGAAATCAGGGCTCCTGAGCCGCCGCCCACAGCCGGACCACACCGTCGTAGCCCGTCGAAGCCAGCAGCCGCCCGTCGGCCGAAAAGCTCAGTTGCCGCACGCCCCCCGTGTGGGCTGTTAGCGAGACGATATGCTGTCCCGATTCGACGTCCCACAGCCGGATGGTCCCATCCCGGCTGCCGCTGGCCAGGCGGCGTCCGTCGGGCGTGTAGGCCAAGGTGGTCACATCGTGGGTGTGTCCATGCAGGGTGAGCTGCTCGCGGCCGTCATCGACGCTGACCACCGAACTCTCGCCCAGTCGGCCGAACAATTGTTTCGGGTTGAGGTCCAGCGATCCGTTCCAGCCCGAGGCGTGCCAGCGCCGGTTGGGCAATTCCGACAGGGCCCGCGCGGCCAACAAGTGCAGGCCATCGGGCGATAGGGCCACGGGGTTGTGGGGGCTGGCTCCCCAGATGGCCAGCCGCTCGCTGCCGTCGAGTGTCCGCCGCACGCGGACACGACCCGAATCGTAGCCCGCGGCCAGATGCATGCCATCGGCCGAGAGGCTGAGCCATCCCAGGGGGTCGCCCTCACCGGGCAGGGTGACGGGTTCGCCTTGCAGGTCAGCCGGCCAGCACAGCAAATCGCCCGTGGCGTTGCCGGCAAACAACGACCCGTCGCTGGGATGAAACGTGAGGGTGAGCACGGGATCCTCGGTCCCATCCAGTCGTCGCCCCGCGGCACTGGGCTTCCGCAGATCCCAGGCCCAGACCCCGCCGCCTGCCTGGTCCTGGTCACCGACCGCGGCCACCAGGGTGGAGTCGCTGGGCGAGAAGCTCAAGGCGTGCGGCGTCCCGCGGGGCAACAGCCACCCATGCAGCACGTTGCCGGTTGCGGCTTCGTAGACCAGCACCGATCCCGGCCGACCGCGATCGCCCTCCAGACCGGTCGCCACCAGCCGACCGTCCCGCGAGACGGCCACACTTTGGGCGGATCCCAGTCGATGGGCCAACGCCCGAAACGGCTGCGGGGTGTCCAGGCGCCAGAGTTTGGCCGTACCATCGGCCGAGGCCGTGGCGATCTCGGTGCCTTCGGGCGAGAAGGTCACGGCGGTCAGCTCGCCCCAATGGCCCCGAAGCACCCGCACCGGCTGCCAGCCGTCGCTCTCGACCACCAGCAGTTTTTGCGAGGCGGTGGCGATGGCCACGTGGTGACCGCGCGGACCAAAGGCAATGGCGGTGATCTTGCCGTGCGAGGCCTTGAGCGTTTTGACCGAAGACAACTGCCTGGTGTCCCACAAACGCACGCAACCGTCTTGGCATCCGACCAACAATCGCCGACTCACCGGGCCGAACGTCAGACAGGTGGGAATGGAATCGCACGGCAGATGCTGCACGAGTCCGCCTCGCTGAATGTCCCACAGGCGGATTTCGCCGGTTTGGCACGCCGTGGCCATCCATTGGCCATCGCCGCTGAGGGCCACAGCCCGAATCGCGTCGGTATGGCCGCCATAGACGTGTTTTTGCCGCTGGGTGGACAGGTCCCAGCTTCGCACCGTGGCGTCGGCTCCGCCGGTCACGACGTAGCGGCCATCGGCCGAGAACGTCAGGGCCGTCACCGCGCCTTCGTGCCCG
>JBJHDE010000617.1:0-3538 GCA_050486385.1 Planctomycetales bacterium
CCCGAGCCCCGTCGGGGATTGAGTCGTTAGAAGGGGCAGAAGGAATTTTTGCTCCACATCCGACTCATTCGTCAAATCGTCCTTTGTACAGAACACTGCTTCACCTCTGAAATGAGAATCGCCCAAGCTTAAGATCGTGTCCATCTACCAGATAATCATACGGCGTCAGGAATGATCTATCAATACGTCTGGGGCCCGCGATGGTTCCGAAGCGGATTATGCAAGGTTGGTCCTGTCAAAGCTTCAACGGTCGGAGAAGGTTTCGCCGAAACCTGCAAACAGTCCCCGTTCGCCGAAACACTGCCGAGTGGTCGCTAGATCACGGTGTATGGTCACATGTCCAAATGCGCGCTCAGCGGCTCGTCCTGCATACGTTCCTCCCGAGGCTGGGCGTAACACATTCACTCCAGGGCCACGGCGCTTCGCAGGCTCGCACAATGCGCCGCACCGTGCAGGGCGGCCCGGTCGCTGAGGATCACCTTGACGGGAATCGTCTCCATCAGCGAGCGCATGCGTCCCTTGTCGTTGAACGCAGCCACGAAGGTGCCATCGGTCAGCTTGTCGATGACCTTGGGGGCGATCCCGCCGCCCACGTAAATCCCACCGGTCGCCATGAGCTTGAGGGCCAGATTGCCGGCCTCGGCCCCGTACAGCGTGGCAAAGGTGTGTAGCGCCTGCTGGCATAAGGGACATCGCCCGCTCAGCCCGCCCTGGGCGATGACGGCGGCGGGGTCCTGGTCGTCTTCCCGAGCCTGGGCGACTTGCGGATCCCCCTGGCCCGAGTCCTGTTCGCGATAGAAATCGTACAGCGTCACCAGACCCGGCCCCGACAGCACCCGCTCCCACGACGCATGCCCGTGCCGCTTACGGATCGACTCCAACAAGCCAAGCTGCGAGGCGTCGCGGGCGGCAAAGTCGGCGTGGCCGCCTTCCCCGGCCACCGGGTGATGTTGCTGGCCGTCCCAGAACAGGCTGGCCTCGCCCAGTCCGGTTCCCGCGGCAATCACCGCGGCGTTGCCCGGCACGGGATCGCCGGCCTGCAGGGTGATCAGCTCGTGGGCTTCCAGGATCTCCACCGAATAGGCCATCGCCTCCAAGTCGTTGATAATCCAGCACTTGGGAATACCAATCCGCTCGGCCAGTTCCGCCTGATCCACCACCCACGGCAGATTGGTCGCCGTGCAGCGCCCTCGGCGGATGGGGCCAGCGATCCCAAAACAGGCCGCCGTCGGGCGGTCGATCGAGTGATCATCGAAGAATCGCAGCACCACCTGCTCAAGGCCCGGAAACTCGCCACTGGGATAGGTCGCCTGCTGACTAGGCACCGGCCTGCCGTCTTCGATGGTGAAGGTGGCCAACCGGGTGTTCGTGCCGCCAATGTCGCCCGCCAGGATCATACTACCCCCTCGCAAGTTGGTCGAAGTGCTCTGATTCCCTCATCCTACGCCCGAGGCCGCTGGCGGTCAGGGTCCTGCCGCGGACCGCAGCGCCGTTTGCCCCGACACACGGCTGGCGCCACCCACCCTCTTAATGGGGATCCGTGATTCACCCGCGAGTCCCGCGATCCCCGCCGACGCACCCCTGAGCGCCCGGCGGGCGGAGTGCTATAATCGGCCACGTTGACCCATTTCGACTTAATTTCCACGGGGAACTGATCGCCTCGGCGAGGAGCATCATGGCACAGCAGTACATCTTCACCATGCGTGGGCTGAACAAGAAGTTTGGCGATCATATGGTGCTGAAGGACGTCTCGCTGAGCTTCTACCCCGGGGCGAAGATTGGGGTGCTTGGCAAAAACGGCGCGGGCAAGAGCACGCTGTTGCGGATCATGGCCGGGCAAGACACGGCTTATGAAGGCGAAGCCCGACTCACGCCGGGTTTCACCGTGGGCTACGTGCCCCAGGAGCCCGAGGTCGACCTGGAGAAGACGGTCCGCGAGACCGTGGAAGAAGGCGTCGCCTCGACCAAGGCCCTGCTGAACCGCTACGAGGAACTCGGCAACGCCATGGCCGACCCCGAGTTGGACGGCGACCAGATGGAAGCCCTGATGGAGGAGTTCGGGCGGGTCCAGGAAGAGATCGAGACGATCAACGCCTGGGACATCGATCGGCAACTGGAGATCGCCGCCGATGCCATGCAGCTTCCGCCCGACGATGCGATCATGGGCACGCTATCCGGTGGCGAGCGACGTCGAGTGGCCCTGTGTCGCATGCTGTTGCAGCATCCCGATTTGCTGCTGTTGGACGAGCCCACCAATCACCTGGATGCCGAGAGCGTGGCCTGGTTGGAGCGATTCCTCAGCGAGTACAACGGCACCGTGGTGGCCGTGACCCACGACCGCTACTTTCTGGACAACGTGACCGGCTGGATCTTGGAGGTCGAACGGGGCCGCGGCATTCCGTTTGAAGGCAACTATTCGGCTTGGCTCAAGGCCAAGCAGGACCGCCTGGCCGTGGAAGAGCGGCAGTCCGAGGCCCGCCGCAAGACGCTGGCCCGCGAGTTGGAATGGATTCGCATGTCGCCCAAAGCCCGGCAAGCCAAAAGCAAGGCCCGCGTGGCCAGCTACGAGAAACTGGCCGCCGAGCAGTTTGAAGAGCGCGAGGAAGAATTCGAGCTGCAGATTCCGCCCGGCCCCTACCTGGGCACCATGGTCATGGAAGCCACCAACGTGACCAAGGGCTATGGCGATCGGGTGCTGATCGACGATCTGACCTTCCGCGTTCCGCCGGGCGGAATCGTGGGCGTGATTGGCCCCAACGGTGCCGGCAAGACCACGCTGTTTCGCATGATCGTGGGGCAAGAAGAACCCGACAGCGGCACGCTGCGGCTGGGCGATACCGTGAGCATCGGCTACGTCGATCAGACCCGCGATGCCCTGGACGCCAATGCCACGGTCTGGCAAGAGATCTCCGGCGGCCACGACACCATCGACCTGGGCGGTCGGGTGATCAACAGCCGCAGCTACGTGGCCAAGTTCAACTTCAAGAAGACCGATCAGCAAAAGAAGGTGGGTCTGCTGTCGGGCGGCGAACGCAATCGCGTCCACCTGGCCAAGCTGCTGCGACGCGGCTGCAACCTGCTGATGCTGGACGAGCCCACCAATGACCTGGATGTCGACACCCTGCGGGCCCTGGAAGACGCGATCATCAACTTTGCCGGCAGTGTTGTCGTTATCAGCCACGACCGCTGGTTCCTGGACCGCGTGGCCACGCACATCCTGGCCTTCGAGGGCGACGGCCACGTCCACTGGTGCGAGGGCAACTTCCAAACCTACGAGCAACAGCGCCTCGACCGCGGTGGACAAAACAGCGACGAGCCCCGACGCTCGCGGTTCAAGCGACTCACGCGGTAATTGATTTCCCGTTCCCCGGCACAGAGAGCCACACACTGGTGGACAAGCCACCAGTGCCACGAAACTCGTTTGAAATGTTGCGCAGGGAGCAGTAGTCGAAATGTTGCAAGGAAATGAACATCCTCTGCCTTCCTCCGCGTCTCCGTGTCTCCGTGTGAGCCCCAAAGAGCCAAGCAAGAAAACCGT
>JBJHDE010000618.1:0-3535 GCA_050486385.1 Planctomycetales bacterium
AAATTCTGCTGATCGTCACCGGCGAAATGGGCCGCACCCCGCGGATCAACCGTGGCGGCGGACGCGATCACTATGGCGAGTTGACACCGCTGCTGGTCTCTGGCGGGGGCTTGCCCAGCGGCTTGGTCATTGGTCAGAGCGATGGCCAGGCGGCCCGCCCGACCTCGAAGCCTTATCGCCCCCCACACCTGATGGCCACGGTAATGAACTCGCTGTTCGATCTGGCCGAGCTGAGGCTGCGGACCGATCTGCCGCGCGAGATCATCCAAATCGCCGAGACTGGCGAACCCATTGACGAGCTGAGCTGACGCCGACCGATCGCGGCGAAACGCCCACGCGGTCAGGCCGTCTTTTCGGCCTCGTTGCTGGCAAACTTCTCGATCTCGGGTTCGGTGACTTCCTTGATCAGCCGGGCGATGACGTCCTCGGTCGAGAGGCCCTCGGCTTGGGCTTGGAAGTTGGTGCTGATGCGGTGACGCAGCACGGGGACGGCCACCTTGCGGACGTCGTCCAATCCCACCGAGAAGCGTCCCTCCATGGCGGCCATGGCCTTGCCGCCCTGAATGAGGAACTGTCCGGCACGCACGCCCGCTCCCCAATCGACCAGTTCGCGGACAAACTCCGGGGCCAGCGGATCGGCCGGGCGGGTGGCCCGGACCAGCTTGGCCACATATTTGACGATATGCGGGCTGACGGCCACGCTGGTGACCAGCTTTTGCAGATTGAGAATGCTTTTGCCCGTCAGCACCCGGCGGACTTCGGCGACTTCTCCGCGGGTGGTGGTTTGCAGGATCTTCTCTTCTTCGTCGAGCGTGGGGTAGCCGATCTTGATGTTGAACATGAACCGGTCGAGCTGGGCCTCGGGCAGCGGATAGGTGCCTTCTTGCTCGATCGGGTTCTGGGTGGCGATGGTGAAGAACGGCTCGGGCAGATCGTAGGTCGTCTGGCCGACGGTGATCTGCCGCTCTTGCATGGCTTGCAGCAAGGCGGCCTGCGTCTTGGGCGGCGTGCGGTTGATTTCGTCGGCCAACAGGATGTTGGTGAACACCGGGCCTTGCACGAAACGGAAATTCCGCCGCCCGTCTTCGTCTTCTTCCAGCACGTTGGTGCCGGTGATGTCGCTGGGCATCAGGTCCGGGGTGAACTGGATCCGCTTGAACTCGACATCCAGAATGCGAGCCAGCGTGCTGACCATCAGCGTCTTGGCCAAACCCGGCACGCCTTCCAACAGGCAGTGGCCGCGGGTGAAGATGGCGGCAAACAGTTGCTCGATGACTTCGTCCTGGCCGATGATCACCTTCTGCAACTCTTGCTGCATCACGCGGCGATGCTGCGAGAACTCGTGGAGAACATCGCCAAGGCTGCGGCTTCGTCCGGTCGACACGTTGGGAGCTGCTCCGGTGCGGTTCGCGGGTCGACCCACCCCGGCTCCGGCTGGCTGGCCAGACCAAGGAGCGTTGTTCCAGGCGGGTCAGGGGCCTAAACTCGTATTGGGTGTAGCACATCGGCCCCGACGACGGAACCGCCGGCCCAGGGGCACGGCATCGACTGCCCCCCTGCAATTGGGGCCAGACCGGCAGGCTGAATCAACCCAATCGGAACCCAGCACTCGTCCAACAGAGGATGTCTCCATGCGGCCAACCCCCCAGGGCACGCGGCCCGCGTTGAGCCCGACTCGCCGAATCCTGACCGTCGGGGCGTTGCTGGCGGGGTTGCTGGTCGGCTCGCCCGCCCAGGCGGACGCGCAGATTACGCCCGATCAGGTCCGCGACTCGATCCAGAGGGCGATCACCTACTTGAAGGATCGGCAACGGCCCGATGGCACCTGGGCCGAGTGGACGGGCTATTCCGGGGGCAACACCTCGCTGGTGATCCTGGCCCTGCTGAGCGCCGGGGTCGAGCCCTCGGATCCGGTCATTTACCGCGGTCTGCAATACATTCGCACCAAGGCCCCGCTGGAGATGACCTACAGCGTGAGCCTGCAGACCATGGCCCTGTGCGCCGCCCGGCAGCGGGCCGACCAGGGGCAGATTCAGAAGCGGGTGGATTGGCTGGTCAAGGCGATGAGTCCCAACGGCATGTGGGGCTACGAGCAAGCCGGCAAGCGGCCGGACAACTCGAACACGCAATTTGCCCTGCTGGCTTTGCACGAAGCCGAGATGTATGCCGCCAGCTTCGACGATGCGGGGCGGGTCATTCAGGTGCCCCAGCAGGTGTGGACCACATCCCTGGCCCATTGGAAGAGCGCCCAGAATCCCAATGGCTCCTGGGGTTACGGTCCCAAATCCGACGGTTACGGCAGCATGACCTGCGCCGGCATCGCCAGCATTTACATCTGCCGCACCAAGATTGTGGATTCCAATCGCGCCATTGGTCAATTGTGTTGCCGCAAACCCGAGGCCGACGAGGCCCTGGAGAAAGGCCTCGACTGGCTGGGACGCTCGTTCAGCGTGACTCAGAATCCCCGCCGCGGCTCGGGCTGGTTGACCTATTACCTGTACGGGCTCGAACGGGCCGGTCGGCTCACGGCCCGAAGGTACATCGGGGCCCACGACTGGTACCGCGAGGGCACGCAGCACCTGATCGAATTGCAGGACTTCCGCGGAAGCTGGTCGTTTCAGGTGGGCGACGCCCAGCAAAACTTCAACACGGCCTTTTCGCTGCTGTTTCTGTCCAAGGGCCGTTGGCCGTTGCTGATGGGCAAAATCCAGCACGGCCCCGATAACGACTGGAACACCAACCCCGATGGCGTGGCCAACCTGACCGCCACGGTCGGGCGCAAGTGGGGCCAAGAACTCTCGTGGCAGGCGATCGATGTCGAGCGGGCTTCGCCCAGCGACCTGTCGCAATTGCCGGTGCTGCTGCTCAGCGGCAGCGAACCGCTGCGTTTTCAGCAACGCGAACTGGTGATCGAAAACCTGCGGGCCTATCTGGCCGGCGGCGGATTCATTTTTGCCGAGGTCGCCTGCGAGGACCGCGGCTTCGTTGACAGTTTTCGTAAGCTCATCGAGGCCGTGGTCCCCGAGCAACCCATGCAGGTGCTGGATGTGGAACATCCCGTGTGGCGCGTCGAAGAGAAAGTGCCGTTTGAGTTCATCGACGCCGGCCACCTGGAAGGCGTCAACGTAAGCTGCCGCACCAGCGTGATCCTCAGCAAGAAAAATCTTTCGTGTGCCTGGCAGTACGATACGCCCGCCTGGCGGCGCGAACTGGCCCGCCGCGGAGCCGGTGCCAAGGAGTTTCTCGACAATCAGGCCACCGCCATCAGCGTGGGCACCAACGTGCTGGCCTACGCCACCAACCGCGAACTCCGCTACAAGTACGAGTCCTTCGGCGATCGCGATGACGCGGTCAGCGACGAAGGCATCGATCGCGGGCACTTGACTCTGGCCAGTATCAGCCATCCCGGTGGCTCGGATGCCGCGCCCGGAGCATTCCGGGCCATGCGGATGGCCACGGCCAAGGCGTTGGGAATTCGCGTCCATTTGCGGCCCGAGCCCTTGGGCCTGCACGAGGCCGAAATTCTGAATCATCC
>JBJHDE010000619.1:0-3534 GCA_050486385.1 Planctomycetales bacterium
ATGGAAGAGTTCGCGATTCAGATCGCTGGCCACCTGGGCCCGCACTTGCGGCAAGGTCTTGTCGCCGGGACGGACTTCGAGCACCTCGACCAGATGAACGCCAAAGTCCGACACGACCGGCGGGCCGAGCGTGCCGGGTTCCAGTTCGAAGGCGACTTCGGCGACACGCTCGGGCAGACTGCCATGCCGCTTGATCCAGCCCAACTCGCCGCCCTCGGAGCCCGTCGGGGCCGCCGAATACTCGGCGGCGGCCTCCGCGAAATCCAGCGTGCCGGCCTTGATCCGCTCGGCGAGCATTCCGGCCGTTTGCTTGGCCTGGGACACTTCGTCGTTCGAGAGCGGGTCCTCCACGGCCAGCACAATTTGACGGACCCGCAGTTCGGTGCCATCGTACTTCCGCCGGTCGGCCTCGAACCTGGCGGCCAAGGCTTCGTCGGTGGTGTGACGACGCAAGAATAACGGCCAACCCAAATTCAAGGTCAGTCGCTCGCGGACGGCCGCTTCCGTCAGGGCCTGATCGGCCAGAAACTTGGCAAAGGCCTCGGGCTCGCTGCCCAAGAAACGCTGGAACTTGGCCACCGCACGATCCAAGTCGCCCGGGGTCAGCACCTCGCCCTGGGTCACCAGGTACTGTTCGACCAACCGGGCCCGAATGAGCTGTTCGAGAATCTCCGCGCGGGTGAGCGGCAGCAGGTGTTCGGCAACCGGGCGGCGAGCCAGCGCCCGCTTGAGATTCCGCTCGATCTCGCCGGCATGGATGGGGCGTTCTCCCACCATCGCAGCCACTGGGGTCTCGGCCACGGCTTCGGCCTGGGGATCCAAAGGCAGCCCGCCCAGGCTCTGAGCCCCCACCGGCCGGACCACAGCCAGCAGCAGGCAACTTGCCAGAATCAGCCCCAAGGCCGGGGCAGGCGACAACGGGATGCTACGGGTCATGCGAACACGTTCCACGGTTCGAGTCAAAAGCGGCCCACGACCAGCAGCGTCGCGGGCGGTGGTTCCACCACGAAAATTCTAGCCCGCTGGCGGCGGATTCCGGAACCCATCTTGCTTGACGGAGGCCCAACCCAGGTGGACCGGCCACCCGAGCCACACCATGTGATCCGAACGGGCCGCGGAGATCAGTCGACCGGCGGGCTCCGCCTAGAGAAGGGGTTCCCTCGGGGCAGGGAACGTTGGTGGCGGGCCGGTCGGATTGCGGTTGGGGGAATCCTCTTCGTCACGAACCCCCAGAGTCATCGGGTGGGCAGGGAGCTTGTGGCGAAGATTTGGGATGCCAGGACACCCATATAAAGGGTGGCTCGTCGTGGGTCTTGCAGAAAGGGCCGCCGGCTGGATGACCCGCCGCCACAAGAATCGGACCTCGGGCGAGCCGAGGGCGCCTTCCTATTCTCGTGCGGCCGGTGAATCGGTGACAGAGGCCTAGAGGGCCTCGACCCCGGTTTCGCCGGTACGAATGCGAATCACCTCGCTGAGGTCGCTCACAAAGATCTTGCCGTCGCCAATCTGCCCGGTTTGGGCAGCTTTGAGGACGGTGTCAACAGCCTGCTGATACAGATCGTTGTTGACGACGATCTCAACCTTGATCTTGGGCACGAAGTCCACGGTGTATTCGGTGCCGCGGTAGGTTTCGGTGTGGCCTTTCTGCCGACCGAACCCGCGGACCTCGGAGATGGTCATGCCATGGACCCCGAGTTCGCTCAAGGCGTTTTTGACGTCCTCGAGCTTGTGGTGACGAATAATCACATCCAACTTCTTCATGGAGCACACCCTCCGGTACGGAAACGCCAGTGGACCCTAGGAACGAGCGACCGCACCCCGCCAGCGCGTCGCCATTCTGGGAAATCTCTGTGTACCATAGCCCTGGGCGGGGGAGCTTTCCAGGGCAGACCCCTATCTTGACTGTCGCACCACGGGGCCTGTCGAAGCCGCTGGCAGCCGGTGCTATTATGGAGGCACGTTGCCCGCGGGTCGCGGCTCCGCCACCCCGGCCCCATCCCCAGAGTCCTTGTGCCCCCCAATTGCTGTGCCATGAAGAAGTTTGCCTTGCTGAGCGGTGTGCTGGCCCTGGTCGCCAGCCCCCTGTTGGCCGCGGATGTCTGGCCCGAGTTTCGCGGCCCCACCGGCGATGGCCACGCCCAGGCCGAAGGGCTGCCGGTCGAGTTTGACGGCGAAACCAACGTCACCTGGGCCACGGCCATCCACGGCGAAGGCTGGAGTTCGCCGGTCGTCTGGGGCCAGCAGGTGTGGCTGACCACGGCTTCGACCGATGGCAAACAGCTTTACGCGGTGTGCCTGGACCTGCAAAGCGGCCAAGTGCTGCACGACAAGAAACTGTTCGACGTGGCCGAGCCGGCCGAGAAGCACGCGATGAACAGCTACGCCTCGCCCACGCCGCTGGTCGAAGAGGGTCGCGTGTTCATTCACTTCGGCAGCGACGGCACGGCCTGCCTGGACAGCCAAACCGGCGAGGTGCTGTGGACCCGCCGCGATCTGCCCTGCAACCACTTCCGCGGGGCGGGCTCGTCGCCGATCAGTTTTGAAGACACGTTGATCCTGCACTACGACGGGTTCGACGTCCAATATGTGGTGGCCCTGGACAAAGCCACCGGCACCACCCGCTGGCGGCGGGATCGCGAGATCGACTTCCGCACCGAGAACGGCGATTTCAAGAAAGCCTACGCCACGCCGATTGTCATCGAAGTCGACGGTCAGCCGCAACTCATCAGCCCCGCCTCGAAGGCCGCCGAGGCCTACGACCCCCGCACCGGCGAGCGGTTGTGGTGGGTCCGCTACGATCAGTTCTCGGCCACCGCGCGGCCCCTGTACGATGGCGAGCGGGTGTACATTAACACCGGGTTTGGCAAAGCCGAGTTGGTCGCCGTGCGGCCCGCCGGCCGGGGTGATGTCACTGACACGCATGTCGATTGGGTGGCCACCAAAAGCATTCCCAGCAAGGGCTCGCAATTGCTGGTGGACGGCTTGATGTACATGGTTCACGATGGCGGCGTGGCCAGTTGCCTGGATGCCGCCACCGGCGCGATCGTTTGGCAGCATCGGTTGGGCGGGCAGTACTCGGCATCGCCCATCTACGCCGACGGCAAGATTTATCTGTTCAGCCACGAGGGCAAAGCCACGGTCATTGCCCCGGGCCGCAGCTACCAGGAATTGGCCAGCAACCAGTTTCCCAGCGGCTTCATGGCCAGCCCCGCCGTGGTGGACAACGCCCTGATTGTTCGCTCCAAGACCCACGTCTATCGCATCGAAAAGCAGGACTGAGCCCAACTGGGTTTGGCGAATGTCGCCCCACGACGGTGGCGAGAACCAAGTGGCGAAACCCGTGAGGGACCCCTTTGGCGTGCCAAACAAAATCAGCGTGATCGGGACCGGCCGGGTCGGCGCGACCGTGGCCTTTGCCCTGGTGATTCATGGACTGGCCGACGATCTGGTGCTGGTCAACCGCACGCCCCAGACCGCCGAGGGCGAAGCCATGGACCTGGCGCATGCCAGCGGGTTTGTCGATCAGCCCGTGCG
>JBJHDE010000620.1:0-3533 GCA_050486385.1 Planctomycetales bacterium
CCTGGCCCACCTGCACGGGCGTGTCAGCATCTTCCGCTGGGTGGAACCCCCGACACGCCCCGAAAGCGCCAGTGTGGTGGTGGGTTTTCAGCTCCGCGATGCCGAAGAAGCCACCGAGATCATCGACAGCGTGATGCGGCAGTTCCCCGACAGGTTCGAGCAAGCCGAGTACAACGGTGTGAGCTACTGGGTGCAAATCGAGCGACCCCGCCCCGAAGACGCTCCCCAACGGCCGCTGGACCCCCGCCCCCGACTGACGCTCGGGCTGATGGGCGAATACTGCCTGGTGACCGATCGACCCGGGAGCTTCGAGAAGGCCGTGCTGACCTCGACCGAGCCCGAAAACTCGCTGGCCCAATCCCTGGAGTACAAGCTGATCGCCAGCCGCATCCGACGCGAATTGCGAGGCGTCCGCCCCGGAATGGTCTCGTTCCAACGGCCCGAACAGGGGATTCGCTTCCTCTACGATCTGGCCAACAGCCCCGAAGTCCGCGAGCGGATGCGGCTGGCCATGGGCGAGGCCTCGGCCTTCCAAGCCGTGGATACAGCCCTCATCGAGAACCCCCTGCCCCCATTTTCGGTGCTACAACAGTATTTAGCACCCGGCGGGAACCTTGTCACCGACGACGAAACGGGCTTTCATTACATGGAGTTCACCTTGCGTCGGAAGCGGTGACGGCAGTTGCGTCCTTCGGCTCCATGGGTCGGCAATGGGCTGGTTCGAATTTTTCTCCAAATGGTGGCGTCGCCCCAGACAGCACGAGGCGGCGCCCACCACGGGCTCGCCCATCGACCAGCGTCGCTATTTGCTGGCCCATGTGGCCTTGCCCCAGGCGGCCTTCAACGACCCCGTGTCGTTTATGACCGTGGTCGGCCATCCCGAGCAAAGTCGGGCCCTCATCGCCGAGGTGGTCGAGGCCGTCGGTCGACACTGCGCCGAACTGCCCGACCCCTTTCCGTTCTCGTCCGACGAAGTGTACGTCCACTGCACCCGGGTGATGAATTTCCCCTGTGCGATTGTCGAGATGCCCTGGCCCGAGGCCCCCAACGAGGCCTTCTTCTCGGCCGCGGTTTTGCTCCAGGACCTGACAGCCGACCCCCACACCGAGGGCCTGGAACTCCGCTATTTCACGCTTGAGCGGGTCAATTCGCAGGACGGCAGCCTGCGGACCATGCTAGGCGAATGGACCCGCGACGGGTCGCATCTCAACTATGGCGACGGACCGCGACCCACACTGACGGGATTTCTGACCGGTATCGAGACGCTACTCCGCGGTGAGACCCGCCCCCTGGCCGCCGTGCGAGGGCCTTCGTGATGAGGCACCTCTTGCCCGACCATGGCCCGCTGGCTTGCCTCACCCTGATCTGCCTGATCGTGACCTCGCCGATGGCGTGCCTCCGTCGCGACGACACCCGCGTGCCCCGACTGCGGGAGATGGCCCAGGAACGGCTGTTGGCCAAGGACGCCCTGGCCGCGATTGGCCGGTTGGATGCCGCCGTGGCCTTGCAGCCCGACGACCCCGAGGCCCGGGCGATGCGTGCCGAGTTGTTGGACCGTTGGGAATACCCTCGGCTGGCCGAGATCGACTGGAACGAGGCCCTGGCCGCCAAGCCCAACACCCCCGCCTGGCGACTGAGCTGGGCCGACGTGATGCTGCAGCTCGACCGGCCCCAGGGCGCGTTGAACCAGCTCGACCGCCTGCCCGATCCGCCGCCAGAACCGGCGACCAGTGTCTTGCGGGGCCAGGCCCTACGGCAACTGGGGCAGCTCTCCGAGGCCGAGGCGGTCTTCCGCGAAGTGCTGCCGCAAACCGCGGGCCATCCCGAATGGGCCGGCCGCACGACCGATTTGCTGGCACGGACCCTGATCGATTTGCACCGCTTGGACGAAGCCCTGGCCGTTTGCCAAGACCGACTCAAAGCGAACCCCGAGGACCGCGAGGCCCGCCGCGCCCGCGCGACCGTGTTGCTGGCCATGCGGCGTTTCGAGGACGCCCGGGAAGACGCCTTCGGGGCCCGCCGCCAGTGGCCGTTGGATGCCGAAGCGTGGCGGCTCCAGGCCGAGGCCGAGCGGGGATTGAACGACCTCGAAGCCGCCGCCAAGACCGCCGAACAAGCCGTGCGGTTGGCCGGCAACGATGTCGCCGCGTTCCGCACCGCCGCGGGAATCGCGCAAGCTCTGGGGCGGTACGATGACGCCCGCGACAGCCTGGCCGAGGCCTACTCCTGGACCGGCACCGACACCCCCACGTTGCGAGCGGGCGTGCTGGTCGACATGGCCGGACTGGCTGGCGAACAAAACCGCTGGCCAGAGGCCCTGGAGCACGCCCGGCGGGCCGTGCAGCTTGACGCCGCTCAGGCCGCGGCCTGGGCCATGCGGGGCGAGGCCCGCTTGCGAATGGGCCATCCCTTGCTAGCCGTCGAGGATCTGACGCAGGCCCTCGACCGCGATCCCCAGCAAGCCCGCTACTACGCGCTCCGGGCGGAAGCCTTCGAAGCCCTCGACCGCCCCGACGACGCCCAGGCCGATCTCTCCCAAGCCGCCGCCCTGACCGCCGATTAGCCGTCGCGCGGGGATACACTGCCTGACGATTGGGTTGGAACTACTGAAAAACCTCCCGCGCCGGCGTGCCACGGCTTGCTCCCCGAAATCTGACCTGCTCCCCGAAATCCATGCCATACTGAATGAAGGCCTTTCGACTTCAAGCTTGGAAAGGGGACTCTGCGATGGCTAGAAAGGGTGGCAAGCGGCATTCGGCCGACCAGGTCGTTGGAAAGAAGAGGACGCGATGACGGGGCATCATTATCGTGAATTTGACGTTCCATTGTGTGAGTTTTCCTTGTGTGCTTCCCACACTCGAGAGCCGGTTTTGGCAGAATTTTCGTTCTCCAAGCTGATGACCTGGAGTATGGAGTACAGTATATGTGTATGTTGCGTTCGACTTTTTTGCCCCTTTGGCGTTGTTGAGGTGACAGAAGAGGTGTTGTTGTCGGACTTGATTGAATTCAAAGACCTCATTGAGAAGCTTTGTAAGTGTCATGGCGAGGGAGGAACCCTTTCCGGACATGAGTCTCGACTCACACTTCAACTTGAGCGCGAAGGTCGGCATGTTGCTGTTGACTGCGAGATCGGCAGCACCAAGGGTGATTGGATGCGTCACCGTCAGCGAATAGGCCATAAATCGAATTGTCTGTTTTCCACTACACTCGCGTTTTATACAACTGTTGACGACTTGCAAGACACACTTAGTCAGTTGACTCACGTATGCGATACCTTTTCGTCATTCCTCTAGTGGGCATGACCCACAGAAGTCATTGACTATGAGTCACGTTTTTCAGGCGGCGATGTTGTGGCGCTGAACCCAATCGTTCACCGCAGGTGTGTCACGGCTTGCCTGCTGGCAAGCCGTGCTGAAAACAATTCACGTTGCCAGGAATGGTTACGCTGCGCCTCGGCTGCTCAACATGCTTCGGCATACCGCACTGCTTGCCAGCAAGCCGTGGCACACATTTTGATGAAGCAAGGGCACTAG
>JBJHDE010000621.1:0-3529 GCA_050486385.1 Planctomycetales bacterium
CGCGGCCGCCCTGCACGCCACCGCCGGCGAAGTACACCGTGTAGCACTGCGGCCAGTGATCGCGTCCGCCAGCCGGATTGACCTTGGGCGTGCGGCCAAACTCGGCGATGTTGCACACCAGCGTATCGCCCAGCAGGCCGCGTTCGTGCAGGTCTTCAATCAGCGCGCTGTAGGCCTGATCGTACATCGGGGCCACAATGTTCTTCATGCCCTCGATGCTGGTAAACGGCTTCGACCCGTGAATATCCCAGGTGACCTCGTTGAAGACCGTCAAGAAGGTGTTGATCGTCACGAATCGCACGCCGGCCTCGATCAGCCGCCGCGACAGCAGGCAGCATTGGCCAAAGCGGTTCATCCCGTAGCGTTCGCGGACCTTCTTGGGTTCCCGCGACAGGTCAAACGCCTCGCGGGCCTGGGGGCTGGTCATCATGCGGAACGCCGCATGGAAGTTCTGATCCAGCAGGGCCGCGTTCTCGGTGGACTCGAACGTGTCGACCGCCGAATCCACAATCTCCCGCATCCGCTGCCGGCGATTGAGCCGAGCAGAGGGAATCTCCTCGGGCGGCAGCAGGTCGGGGACTTTGAAGTTGGGCTTTGACGGATCGGCCATCAAGGCAAACGGGTCGTGGGCCTTGCCCAAGAAGCCGCCAGCCTGACCGTTGGGCAAGTTGCCGCCGCCGCGTCCCATGAGTTCGGGCAGCACCACGAACGGCGGCAGATCGGTCTTGCGGCCTCGCAGGTGACTGACCACCGCCCCGGCGTGGGGCGTGTTGACGCCGCCGGTGAACAGCCGGCCGGTCTGCATCATCTGCCAACCGGCGTCGTGGACCGCGGCCCCGGTGTGATAGCAACTGCGGACCAGCGAGAAATGCTCGGCCACTTGCGCGTGCCGGGGCAAAATCTCCGAGACCTGAAAGTCGCCCGTGGTGGGGATCGGATTGAACGGCCCGCGGACCTCGGACGGGGCCTCGGGCTTCATGTCGAAGGTGTCAAGCTGACTGGGAGCCCCCAGGTTGAAGATCATGATGCACGCGCGATCGTCGCGGTCACGATCCACCGCCCCGGCCTCGCGGGCGGCCAAGTAATCGGGCAACGACAGCCCAATGGCTCCCAAAGCCCCAACCTGAAGAAAATCGCGACGGGTGGCCCCATCGCAGGTTTGAGCCGATCCGCGACCGGTCAGGCGAAGCATAATTCCCCCCCTCGACACCAAGCACTTTCAAGACACGCTCCCACACCAAAGGTGAGTATGACACCTCAGGCGGCCATTCGCAAGCATTCGCATCAACGACCGTTTATTTGATCGGGCGACAGGGGACTCCCCTATCGATCGGTTCGGCCCGCCCCAGGCCCACTGCCGCGGTCAGCCCCGATTCAGCAAAAGACCCCCGACTCCCGGGCCAAACCGCGGGAATCGGGGGCGAAGTCGAGTTTCTGAGTGGTCCGCGGAAGCGCCACCGTAGAGCGGGGCCTGGGTGGACTGTCCACCGGGGGCGTCTGGCGACGCTCAGATCAACTCGGCGATGGGTCGGCCCTGTTCAATCATGTGGACCGGTCGGCCCGCCTGATTGACGAACTGCACGCCGGTATCCAGTCCCAGCGAATGGAACACCGTGGCCATCAGATCCTGGGGACGAATCGGCTCGGTGGCCGGCAGGTCGACCTTGGGCGTGCTGTCGCCCACGACCTGACCGGTTCGCAGCCCACCACCGGCCAGGGCCAGGGTGCTGAGATTGGCCCAGTGGTCGCGGCCGGCGCGCGAATTGATCTTGGGCGTGCGGCCAAACTCGCCAGTGATGACCAACAGAACCTGATCCGAGAGGCCCCGCTCTTCGAGGTCGTCCAGCAAAGCGGCCACCGCCTGATCGACGGCGGGAATCTTGCTCTTGGCGGCCTTCTCGATGTCGCGATGGTTGTCCCAGCCGCCATAAGAGACGGTCACGAAGCCGCAGCCGGCCTCGCACAGCCGGCGGGCCAACAGCAACTGGCGGCCCAGTCCCCGTTTATCGCCGTATCGGTCCAGCGTCCGCTTGTCCTCTTGCTCGACGTCAAAGGCCGCGGGGGCATTCCCCAAGACCAAGTTGAAGGCCTGCTGCTCGAACTTGTCAAGCCCTTCCATCATCCCCGAGGCATCGACCTTGCGGTTCAGCCGATCCAGGCCGTCCAGCAAACTGCGGCGGTTATCGATGCGGTCCTGCTCGACCACCAGCCGCATGTCCTTGCGGGCCTGACCGCCAGGATCAAAGGCCGCGAAGGCATTGCCCAGGAACGCCGGGCCATCGGTGCGAATGCGGCTGAGCCGCACATAGGTCGGCATGCCCGTGACCGGATGATTGGCCCCTCGCATCCGCGCCACGATCGAACCGATCGACGGCCGCGTGGGCAAGCCGCCGTTGTCGATATTGCGGTTGTCGTAGCCGGTCATCACCCAGTGGGTGCCGCCGGCGTGTCCGCTGTTCTTGTGAGCAAAGCTCCGCACCAAGGCCAGTTGATCGGCCCGTTGGGCCAGCTCGGGCATTGTGCCGCCGATGTCCATGCCGGGGACGTTGGTGCTCAGCGCGCCGGTGACACTGCGATACTCGGCCGGAGCCGTCATCTTGGGGTCAAACGTCTCGACATGCGTCGGCCCACCGGCCAACCACAGCCAAATCACCGACCGCTGGTTCGTGGCCAGCCCCTGTTCGCGAGCCTGCGCCCGAGCCGCCAGCAGGCTGGGCAGACTCATGGCTCCGGCGCCCAGGGCACCAATCCTGAGAAAATCGCGTCGCTTGACGCCATCGCATGACCGCCGGGTGCGGCCTGTCACCAAGTCGAGCATCGTCCCACTCCGTCCGAGTCCGAAAGCCAAGACCGACCAACCCATCAACACGAAAAGATGCGCTGATCTGTGGCGGATTCTAAGAGACCCCGGAATGGGGAGCAATCGAAATCTGGGATTCTTGGGAATTTCCGTCGCGTCCCAATGATGGGTTGGCTCCCACCCCTTCAGATGGCCTAAACCACGCAGACGCCGCCACCTTGGATTGCTTTTCTGCATGCGGCTCGGTTACAGTAATTGTTGGTGGGAACAAGATTTTCTGATCATTGAGGTCAGCCAGCCATGGCCTGCTCCTTGGCCCGGCCGCAGCGCGCCGGCTTTACGCTTATCGAGTTGTTGGTCGTGATCACGATCATCGGCATCCTGATGAGCCTGCTGCTGCCAGCGGTCAATCAGATCCGCGAAACCGGCCGCATGACGCAGTGCAAAAGCAACTTGCGGCAGGTCGCCATGGGCATCATTGCCTACGAAACCGCCCATCGGGTGGTTCCGCCAGGCGGCTTCACCGCAGGCCCCAGCTGCAGCGCCCGTAGCAACGCCACTTGGACAATTTTGATCCTGCCCTACATCGACCAAGAGCCCCTGTGGAAGTCCTACCGCTTTGATCTGGGCAACGGGGCGCCTGAGAACGAGCATGTCCGCACCGCCTCGATGCCGCTGTTCACCTGCCCTTCGGATGTCGACGCCGACGAACTGGGCGTGCCCGAAAGC
>JBJHDE010000622.1:0-3529 GCA_050486385.1 Planctomycetales bacterium
GCGCTATGTCGTCTTGGCGAACTCATCGTGCGGACACTTCGGGACTTCGACACCTGTTTTCCGGGTCGGCTCAAGGACCGAACCGGTTGCATGCTCGGCCGGTTGCGCTTCCCCTCAGGACCCGCTGACCGCGATGCCCTGCTGGACTTCTACCAGCAGTTCAAGCGAATCAAGGAAGGGCCACCCGGTTGCGACCTATGCAGCTTTCGGGAAGACCAACAGGCCGCACTTCGCCGTCAGGGGATCGACCTTCACAGCCCCGCTCGGCAGGACGAGTTCAACAAGGCACCCAACAAGAACCCAGGGTTCGTCAAGCAAGCAGAGCGGCTTGAGCAGGAACTGGCCAGGAAACGCAAGGGCCCGGCGTGCGTAGTCTGCGAGCGGCTCGGCGATACCGTGCTTGCGCTTCAATCGCCGCAGAAAGGCGTTCTCGTTACTGCTGACCGGGCGTTCGAGGCATTCGGCGCGATCCTCGGCAGGCGGGTACGTCGACTCCGCTCGCTGGCTCAGTTGAAGCAAGATCATGGCCTCTGAGGCTCCGGTTGGCGGCGTCCACCGCCAGCCTATGGCCCGCCCCACCCCTCTGGTCGACTTCCATCACCCAGAGGGTCTCAAGTTTTGGGGTCGCCGTGGCCGAGGGTGTGTGATACAGGGGGCTCCGTCGAAATCGGGCGTTCGCCCGATCCTCCCGCCCAACCGCTGACTGACCCTCGGTCAGGTGGCGGTGGCAACTCGGGGTGGGGACGCCGGCGGAGTCGGCCGCGGGCGAACTGAATCGCAGGCAAGGAGGCAGGCGATGCGTCGTTGGACTGGCTTGATGGGACTGTTGCTCACACTGGCAGCCGCGCCGGCCGAGGCCCAATTCGTGCCGCTGGGGCAGATGTTTCGACCCAAAATCGAGGCCGACCCCCACAAGGACTACGACCTCACCGACCGCGAAGGCCCGTTCATGATCATGGCGGCCACGTTCTCGGGCGAGGTGGCCGAGGACCAGGCCCGCGAATTGACCCTTGAGCTACGAGCACGGTTCCAACTGGAAGCCTACGTCTTCAGAAAAACCTTCGACCTCAACGACCGGATTCCCACCGGCAAGCTCACTCCGGATGGGCAGGCCGGCATGGCCCGCTATCGGAGGGGCGGCCGTCCAACCGAGTGGGCGGTGTTGGTCGGCAATTTTTCCAACGTCGATGCCGCCAGCGAGACCCTCAAGCAGGTCAAGCAGCTTCAGCCCCGTTGCATGACCCTGTCGGAAGACAAGCCCGACGCCCGCAACCTCGGGGCCCTGCGGTACATGCAGTCGCTGATGCAGCAGTCGGGCGATTCCCCCGATCCCAAGTCCATCCGCGGTCCGCTGAGCTACAGCTTTGTCACGCTTAATCCGCTGAAGCCCAAAAACGCCGTGGTCTCGCGAGGGCTAACGCCGGAGATTGTGGCCCTCAATCGCCCGCTGGAATACAGCCTGTTGAAGAGCCCCGGGCGGTACTCGGTCAAGGTCGCCACGTTCACCGGGCGCGTGATCACCGACCCCAACGAAGTGGCCCGACTGGAAGGCAAGGAAGTCACCGATAGCCAGCTCGCCCGGGGAGAACGTCTGGCCCACGACCTGACCAAAGAGCTGCGGAAACGCGGCTACGAGGCCTACGAGTTCCACGACCGTTACGCCAGCATGGTGTTCGTGGGCAGCTTTGACGATCTGGGCCCCAAGATTGAAGGCGAGATCCAGCTTCGCGACGACATCGTTCGCATCATGGAGAACTTCGGGGCCCACAAGCAGACCGATCCCAACGGTCAGCCCAACGCCAAAGTTGGCCAGCCCAAGCAAGTGACCGTGGGTCCCAATCAGGTGCCCATCGCCCTGGATATTCAACCGCTGATTGTCGAGATCCCGCGGGAGTCGGTCGGGGCGGCCTACAACCAGCGGTGGTGACGCTTGCGAGCATTGAGTCTCAGGTACCGCTGAGCCTGAGACTCAGTCTCAGCCCTGGCAACCCAAGCCAGCCCGCGATACTGAGAACCAATCTCAACATCAATCAAAACAACGACTTACAGCAAAATTTTTCCGTTCCGTTGGCTGGACGTCTGGCTCCAGTCCGATAGGATAGGTCACGCCGCTGGCCGCCGCGTTTGTCAAGCGGCGCCGGTAGGGCGCCTTCCGAACATCGGACACTGAATCAGGAGACGTTCACGATGGATATGGCTCGTGTGATCGATAAGCTCAACGAGATCCTCCGCCACGAGTGGACGGGCGTGGCCCAATACTCGCAGCAGGGCTTCTTGGTCTCGGGGCCGTGGCGCGAAGTCTATGCCGACCTGTTCCACGACAACGCCAAAGAGAGCTTCAAGCACGCCAAGTTGATTGGCGAAAAGGTCGTGGCCTTGGGCGGAATTCCCTCGATCGAACGCAACGACGTGCGGCAAACGGCCAACCTGGCCGAGATGCTGCAAACCAGCCTCAAGTTCGAACAGGCCGCCCTCGACCTCTACAACGAGGCCCTCGGTCTGGTCGGCGAAGACGACACCGCCCTGCGGGTGCTGCTGGAGGACCAGGCCCGCGACGAGCAAGAAGGCGTGGACCACTTCACCAAGCTGACCCGCGACGAAAGCTGGATGGCCACCGAACTGGCCAAGGCCGACAGCCGCAGCCAGGCCGGTTGATTGATCCACCCGCATTGACCAAGCTTCACGTGGCACGGGCTCGGGATGGTCCGTGCCACGTTGCGTTGATCGGCGGGGTTCGCCACCGGGCCCCGCACGGCGGAGTCTGTATCGCACCGGCCCCGAGGTTTCGCCCCAGCCTGGTATGAACGCCCCCAACACCCGAGTTCGCATCGCACTGACACTCGGCGATCCCGCCGGCGTGGGCCCCGAGCTGTGCTTGCGGGCGCTCAGCGAACCGGCGATCGTCGGCGAGTGCGTGCCGATGGTGTTTGGCGATGTCCGGGTGTTGCTGCGGTGTGCCGAACACCTGGGCTGGGAGCCGCCGCGGCGGGTGCTCACCCAGGCCGAGTTTCTGGCCGGCGCCGCTTGCGACGAACCCTGCGTGGTGGATCATCCCGCACTGGACGCCAGGTCCGTGCAACCCGGTGTGTGCAACGCCACCACGGGCAAGGCAAGTTTCTTGTTCATTCAATCGGCGATTGATGCCGTGTTGGCCGGACGTGTGGCGGCGGTGACGACGGGGCCCATCAACAAAGAGGCCCTGCACGCCGCCGGTTTGAACTATCCCGGCCACACCGAGATGTTTGCCGAGCGAACCGCCGCCGTCCGCAGTTGCATGATGCAATTCTCGGCCGAGATCACCTGCACCTTTGTGACCACGCACGTAGGCTATGCCGAAGTGCCCGGGTTGCTGACCGAACGGCGGATTCTGGATGTGATTGAACTGACCGATCAGGCCCTGCGGCGGATTCATCGCCGCCCACCCCGCATCGTGGTTTGCGGCCTCAATCCGCATGCCGGCGAACACGGCCTGTTTGGCAATGGTGAAGAACAACGAATTATCGAACCGGCGATCCGGGCCGCCCAGGAC
>JBJHDE010000623.1:0-3524 GCA_050486385.1 Planctomycetales bacterium
AAGACCGGCGTGCTGCCGCGCACCCATGGTTCCGCCCTGTTCACCCGTGGCGAACACCTCCTGGAAGTGGACCGGTCGGCTGACCGGTTCTTCGGCCAGGCGGTTGGTGGCACCGATGGCCTGCCCGGTTCGCATGCCTCCGCCGGCCAACAGCGCAAAGCTGACCTTGGGCCAGTGGTCGCGGCCGGCGTTGTTGTTGATCTTGGGGGTCCGGCCGAACTCGCCCCAAACAATGACCGTGACGTCTTTGTCCAAGCCGCGTTCGTGAATGTCCTGCACCAGGGCCGAGACACCCTGATCGAGCATCGGCATGTCGCGGCGGCCGATCTCGAAGTTCTTGCCGTGCCAGTCCCAGCGGCTGAAGGCCAGCGTCACGCATCGCACGCCCGCCTCGACCAGCCGGCGGGCCATGAGGAACTGTTCCATCAGCCGCGGGGCGCCGTCGGCGTGGTTCTTGGGATCGCCCTTGCCGTAGCGCTCGCGAATGGCGGGGTCTTCTTTTTCAATGTCCAAGGCATCGGCCAAGCGACTGCTGGTCAGCACGCCGAAGGCCTGTTCGGTGAAGGCGTCCATGCCCTCCATCATCCGGGTGCTGTCGGCATCGCGTCGAAAGCGGTCCAGGGCCTGCAGCACGCTGCGGCGATCGGCCAGGCGATCCAACGAGATGCCGTTGAGCACCAGGTCGTCGCGGCCCTCGGCATTCGGCTTAAATGGCGAGTGGGCCGGGCCCAGAAAGCCGGGATTCCCATTGTCGGCCCACGGCATGTGGCCCATCGGCGGCGACAGGCCCACAAACGGCGGAATGCTGCCGCCGGCCGGCCCCTGAACCTTGCTGACCACGCTGCCCAGGCTCGGCCAGCCGCCGCCGGGACTCTGGGGGCCATCGCTGAAGTGCCCGCTCAGGCACTGATAGGCCTCGTGGCGATCCCGCGCGCCGACCATCGAGCGGATGATGGCCAGCTTGTCCATCATTGCCGCCATCCGCGGCATGTGCTCGCAGATCTGGATGCCCGGAACGTTGGTCTCGATCGGGTTGAACTCGCCGCGGATCTCGACCGGGGCTTGGGGCTTGAGGTCGAACATGTCCTGGTGCGGCGGTCCGCCCGCCAGGAAGATCATGATGACGCCCTTCTGGCCGGCGGACCTGGGGCTCTGCTGTTCGGCCGCCAAAAGCTGGGGCAGGCTCAGCCCGCCCATGGCCAAACCGCCAATCTTCAAGAAGTTGCGACGATGCACACCATCGCAAAACCGCGCGCGGCGACCAGGGATTGTCAACATGGCGACCTCCAGGTGGGTCCATTCCCAACGCTCAGTGGCGAGCACCGCGGCCGACGTCGCCGACCTCAATGTGGGCTGCTCGCTCCCACCACGGACTGTACCGCAGCGACACCAACGCATCAACATTCTTTCATGTTTTCTGGCGTTTTGCCCCTCAAACGGACTGGCCCATGGATCGCCCGAGCCAGCTTCCGCGTTGTCGGACCGCGGGGGTCGCGTTATATTCTCTAATCGCTTTGTTTGCTCCAAACGGTGCCATTGGAACCGCCATGACCCTGGATGAGGCCACCCCCCGGCTGTTGATTCGCGTGGGCTTGGGGCACGACACACATCGTTTGGAAGCGGGCGGGCCCCTGATATTGGGTGGTGTTGAGATTCCCCACTCGCACCATGCGGTCGGCCACAGCGATGCCGATGTCCTGTTGCACGCCGTCACCGATGCCTTGCTGGGGGCCGTGGCCCTGGGCGACATCGGTGGGCTGTTCCCTGACACCGACCCGGCCAACCGCAATCGCGATTCGGCCGAGATGCTGGTGCTGGCCTATCAGCGGGTGCAGGCGGCGGGTTGGCGGTTGGTGAATCTCGACACCATTGTCTTTGCTCAGCAGCCCAAGCTGGCCGGCTACCGAGCGGCGATCCGCGCGCGGCTGGCTGAGCTGTTGGAGACCGAGGCCGGGCGGATCAGCCTGAAGGCCAAGACCGGCGAGTTGGTCGGCCCGGTCGGTCGGCAAGAAGCCATCGAGGCCCAGGCGATTGTTTTGTTGGAAGGCCACGAGTCGCCTGACTATGGCGAGGCATGAGGCCCAGCAGGTATTTGAAACACTCCCGCACGGAAGGCCGCGTAACTATGGCGATTCGTGTTTACAACACGCTCACCAAGACCAAGGAACCCTTCGAGCCGGTCGCGCCGCCGCGGGTGGGCATGTATCTGTGCGGCCCCACGGTGTACAAGCCCAGCCACATCGGCCACATGGTGGGCCCGGTGCTGTTTGATGTGATCAAGCGGCATCTCGTGTATTCGGGCTATCAGGTGACCTGGGTGGTCAACATCACCGACGTCGACGACAAGCTGATCGTCGAGGGCCAACGCCGCGGCATCCCCATGGCCCAGGTGGCCGAGGAGATGACCGCCGACTACATGCACAACCTGGCGGCCGTAGGGGTCGATACGATCGACCACTTTCCCAAGGCCACGGCCTCGATGGGCGAGATCATCGCCTTTATCGAAGAGCTGGTCACCAAGGGGTATGCCTACCCGGCCGAAGGCGACGTGTATTTCGAAGTGGGCAAAGACCGCCAGTACGGCAAACTCAGCGGCCGCCGAACCAACGAGATGCAGGGCGAAGGCGGCGAGCACGCCTCGGCCAAACGCTCGCCCTTGGACTTTGCCCTGTGGAAGCGGGCCAAGCCCGGCGAGCCCAGTTGGGAAAGCCCCTGGGGTCCCGGGCGACCGGGCTGGCACATCGAGTGCTCGGCCATGAGCCGCCAGCTTTTGGGCAAGACGTTTGATATCCACGGGGGCGGGCTCGACCTGCAATTCCCGCATCACGAGAACGAGATCGCCCAGAGCGAATGCTGCCACGACGCCCCGCAGGCCAAGTTCTGGATGCACAATGGGTTGGTCCAGGCCGCTGACGAAGTGGGCAAGGTGGGCGGGCGAGCCACGCGAGGCAACGAAGGCCCCGATGTCGGCGATCAGGCCGCCCAGGAGGCCGGCAAACTGGGCAAAAGCAAGGGAGCCCAGCCGTTTCGGGAACTGCTGGAGCAGTATCCCGGCGAGACGATCCGCTACTTTGTGATCAGCACGCACTACCGCCGTCCGATTACCTACAGCGAGTCGCTTCTCCGCGATGCCGGCACGGCCCTGGAAGCCTTTTACAGGTACTTTCAGCGGTACGAGCGGATCACCGGCCAGAGCTTCTATGACCTGCCGGTGCCGCAACATCGCGACCAGGCCGGAATCGACAGCCAGGGCGACGCTTTCCTGGGGCAGGTGGCCGAGTTGCGGGCCGAAGTGCTCGAAGCCCTGGACGACGATTTCAACACCGGCGAGGCCATCGGCCTGCTGCAGCGATTCGTCCGCCTGATGAATCGCGTGGTCGAACAAGAAAAGCTGGAAGAGCCGGGCGGCGACGACGCGGCCAAGGCCCGTCTGAAAACGGCCACCGGCGTGCTGCGTGAACTCACCGCGATCCTCGGCCTGTTCCGAACGCCCATCGCCGCCGACGACACGCCCGGCGATACCC
>JBJHDE010000624.1:0-3510 GCA_050486385.1 Planctomycetales bacterium
GTCGTCATCGAGCACACTTGAGGGTGTATGTCGGAAGATGAGTTCATGGAGCTTGGGCGTGATGCCTTGCTCGGCGGCCTCCAGTAAATCCTGCCGTACGGCGTCGAGATCCGTGCCTATGATGTCGGCCGAGGTGAAGCTATGCACGGTTTCGTCGACCAGCCCGGCTTGCCGTGCGGCGTGCAATGCTCGCAGGACCCGGAGCGCGTTGATGCCGAGATAACTCATCCCAAACAGGGTCCAGGGGGCCACGCCCAGGCCGTGGCGGAGGCTGAAACACCAGGGTCTCAGCACGGCCACCACCAGATAAGTGACAGCCACCAGGGGCAGCACACCAAACACAAGCAGCAGCGCGAGGGCTTCGGTGAAGTTCATCACACACACTTCTGGGGCCAGGCGGTGGATTCGCGGCAACGGCCACACGGCCGCGGTTCCACTCGATACCACAGTCGGTCCCGGCTTGTAACGGGCCGCCGCGTGAAAAGCCGCAAGCAGCCTGCGTCTCCGTCGGGCCCGGCGCTGCCGCTCTGACGCGCTCAGCCCCGCCACGTGAGCGCGGGCGGCATCGCCACGGGTTGGGTCAGCCAGCCCAATCGCGCGTACCGTGCCCAAGCCCGGACCGCCGGGGTGAATGCCTACGGCCGTGCGGTCCCTCGACCAGTGTGTCGTCACACCGGGCGTTGACATTTTTGGGCGACCGTCGGCCCTTGGGGACACATTTGTTTCAGGACTGCCTGGGCATAGCCCACCTGCTTACAGTGGACGAGATGGTGTCCGCTGGCCCCCAGCACCCTGCGTGGGCGGCGATCCTAAAGCCAAGGGTTGACATTCCTCGCGGCCCTCCAAGAATACTCGGCCCTTGCGGACCATAAGGATGGCAGAACCACCCCCAGACACCGCGCCTCGGGGTGAGAGGCCGAGCTTCGGCTCGTCCAACGCTGGGTGAGTGAGGGCCCGTCGCGGTTCGGGTGAAGAAGGGGGCAACGCGCGTGTGGCCGTCAAGGTCCATCCGGCATGGGCCTGTGACGCCCAGTCGAGCCGCGGTCCCGCGCCGACCGTTGGGTCGCCCGGGGGTGCGATTTGACTTGGAAAGCGTGTAGGCTGGTCGTGCTGATCCCACGAAATTCACGCTGCCGCGTCGCGTGGTGGAGTGCCTCGGCCGTGGGGTCATCGATTCCGTTCCCCGTAGAAACGCTTCGAGAATGACGCCCGCAACGCATGCGTTGGCCACCGACGGAACGATACTCCGTGACGATTATCACACCGTGCGTGCGGCCAGCCGCTGGTTGACCGAGGGTCTGTCGGCCGAGGATTGTTGTGTGCAATCCATGGAGCAGGCCAGTCCGGTGAAGTGGCATCTGGCCCATACCACGTGGTTCTTTGAACAGTTTGTCCTGCAAGTCTGTGTGCCGGACTATCGTCCGTTTGACGAGCGTTTCGCCTACCTGTTCAACTCCTATTACAACGCCTGTGGCCAGCGGCATCCGCGACCGGCCCGGGGTCTGTTGACCCGGCCCAGTTTGCGGGAGGTCTGGGATTATCGCCTGGCGGTTGACGATCGTATGGCCACGCTGCTGGAGACCCTCTCGCCGAGGGATCTCGCCCGCTGGCAGCCGGTTGTGGAAATCGGCCTGCATCACGAACAGCAACATCAGGAGCTGCTGGTCACCGATCTCAAGCACGCCCTGAGCCAGAATCCGCTGGAGCCCGGCTTCCGCGACGAGCAACCCTCCGAGCCATCTGCCGAGGTCAGGGCATCGCTGGGCCCGCACGACTGGCTGTCCGTCCCGGCTGGGGTGTACGAGGTCGGTCACACCGGCAGCGGATTTCACTACGACAACGAGGCCCCACGGCATCGGGTCTTCTTGGAAGCCTATGAATTGGCCACCCGACCGGTAAGTCAAGGCGAGTTTCTGGAGTTCATCAACGACGATGGCTACCACCGACCCGAATTGTGGCTGTCGGCCGGTTGGGACCTGGTCTGCCAACACGAATGGCGGGCCCCACTGTACTGGCGGCACGAACACAACGCCTGGACGGTGTTCACCAGCCGCGGGCGTCGGCCAGTGGTCGCCGACGAGCCGGTCTGTCATGTGAGCTTTTACGAGGCCGATGCCTTTGCCAGGTGGGCGGGGGGGCGACTGCCGACCGAACAAGAATGGGAAGTCGTCGCCAGCGCGCATCCGGTCGAGGGCGTGTTTCTTGCGAACCAGCAACCCCATCCGGGCCGTCTGTTGGATGCCCCCCAACTCGTGCAGTCGCTATTTGGCAATACCTGGGAATGGACGGGCAGCAGCTATCGGCCCTATCCGGGCTATCAGCCGCCGCCGGGAGCCCTGGGCGAGTACAATGGAAAATTCATGAGCAATCAGATGGTCCTCCGCGGAGGCTCGTGTGCCACGGCACCGGGGCATTTGAGGGCCACTTATCGCAATTTCTTCGCGCCTGAGGCCCGCTGGCAGTTTTCCGGCTTCCGCCTGGCGCGCGATCCCCTGGGAGCTGTCTCTTGAATTCGCTCGCCCCGAAGGCGCTCGATCCCGTAACCGTCGAGTTTCGTCACGATGTCTGGAAAGGGCTGGCGCAGCCGGTCAAGCAGATTCCCGCCAAGTACCTGTACGATGCGCAGGGCTCGCGGCTGTTCGACGCCATCACCGAACTCGACGAGTACTACCCGACCCGCACCGAACTGGGCATCCTCAGCCAGCACGGCGCCGAGATGATCGAGGCCCTGGGCCGACAGGCCCTGCTGGTGGAATACGGCAGCGGTAGCAGCCTTAAGACCCGCGTGTTGCTGGATCACGGGCGGGACCATCTTGCGGGCTATGTGCCGGTGGACATCAGCGGCGAGCACCTCCGCGGGACTGCCAAGCGGCTCCGCGAACGGTACCCGCATTTCGAGATTCGCCCCGTCGTGGCCGACTTCACCCGAGCGTTCCGCTTGCCGGAGATCGCCGCCACGGTGGACCGGGTGGTGGCCTTCTTTCCGGGATCGACGATCGGCAATTTTACCGAGAAAGAAGCCATCGGGTGCCTGCAAGCCATCGCCAAAACGGTGGGCCATCGGGGCGGACTGCTGATTGGCGTCGATCTGGTGAAACCGGCCGATGTGCTGCGGCGGGCCTACAACGATGTGCGGGGCGTGACCGCGGCGTTCAACAAGAACGTGCTGACCCGCATCAATCGCGAACTCGACGGCAACTTCGTGCTCGACCGCTTTGTGCATCAGGCCCCCTGGCTGCCCGAGGCCAGTCGGATCGAGATGCATCTGGTCAGCCGCCTCAAGCAAATGGCCATGGTGGCGGGCCGCCCCTTCGCGTTGGATCGCGACGAGATCATCGTCACCGAGCACTCGCACAAGTACTCGCTCGATCAGTTCGCCCGACTCGCCGCCCAAGGGGGCTGGCGGGTGGAGCACGCCTGGACCGACCCCCGCGAATGGTTTAGCGTGCAGTACCTGGTGAGCAACCAGTGACCGCCCCCCCGGAGTGATTGCCGAATCGTCACAATCGG
>JBJHDE010000625.1:0-3486 GCA_050486385.1 Planctomycetales bacterium
AGCTACACCAATCCATCAGGGGGGTGGCGAGTCCGCTTCGCTCAGGCCTGGAAGGAGCTTCCGCAGCCGCAGCTCTTGACCGCGTTGGGATTGTCGAAGGTGAACCCGCGGCGATTCAGGTCTTCAAAGAAGTCGATGACCGTGCCGTCGAGGTACAAGGCGCTCTTCTTGTCCACCACGACCTGCACACCGTGGTAATCGTAGATCGAGTCCTTCTCGGCGTCGGTCTCGGTCTCGGGCTGAAGCGAATACTGGAAGCCGCTGCAGCCGCCACCGGCCACGCCGACCCGCAGCATGATGTTCGGCTCGTAGCCTTGCTCTTCGCAGACTTTCCGAAACTCCAGAGCCGCACGTTCGGTCAAGGTGACAGCCATGAGGGTACCGTCTCCCACGTGGAATGCTTTTCAAGTGACAAGGTCGCTGGTGACCTCAGTTCCCTAGATTATACAAGGTCTTCGGCTGGGGAAAGGGCGCCCCTGAGTGGTTTGCCCGGCATTTGGGCCGCCCCACTACTCGCCCAGCGGTCGGCAAGCTAGTTTTTAGAGACAGGCGGCACGATCCCCCGTGCGGCCAATTGGCCCCCAGGCCCCACCCTTCGAGGAATGGGCTTTCCCGCGAACCCACGATCGCGGGCCCCTCCCCCGCGCGCAATTGGATTCGATGGCACGACGTCTTCCCAAATCGCCCGCCCCGCGTCCCCCGTCCGAGACCACCGACACGCCGCCTGCGCCCCCCTCGATTAAGTGGCCGTCCAGCGCCCTCTGGCGAGCGGCCGTGCCCTTGGTTCTGGTGGGGATTGTGGCCAGCCTGGTGGCGGCCGACTACTGGTCGAGCGTGCCGCTGACGGTCAAGAAGACCTACGTCGGCCGTCAGACCTGCATCGAATGCCACGCCCAACAGTACGACCAGTGGAAGGGCTCCGACCACGACCTGGCCATGCGGGAGGCCACCGACGACACCGTGCTGGGCGACTTCAACGACCAGCGGCTCGAACACTTTGGCATCGAATCACGGATGTTCCGCGATGGCGAGCGGTTTCTGGTCACCACCGAAGGCCCCGACGGCGAACTGGCCACCTACGAGGTGAAATACGCCTTCGGCTACGATCCCTTGCAGCAGTACCTGGTCGAGTTTCCCGGCGGGCGGTTGCAGGCCCTGCCGATTGCCTGGGATACCGAGCGCCGCGAGTGGTTCTTCTTGATGCCGCCGGGCGAGACCGAGCGGATTCCGCCCGACGACGTGCTCCACTGGACGGGGCCGTCGATGAACTGGAACCACATGTGCGCCGATTGCCACTCGACCGACCTTCGCAAAAACTACGACCTGGACAGCGACACCTTTCACACCTCGTTTCATGAAGTCAACGTCAGTTGCGAAGCCTGCCACGGCCCGGGCAGCCTGCATGTGGATCTGGCCCAGGCCCGCAGCCTGTTTTGGGATCGCAACCATGGCTTCGGCCTGCCCAAGTTGAAAGGCAAAGAGAACGCCCAAACCCAGATTGAAACCTGCGCCAAATGCCACTCGCGGCGCCACACCATTGCCGAAGGCTCCGTGGCTGGCAGCCCCTTCATGGACCACTACGTGCCGCAGTTGCTGGGCTCACGGGTTCACCATGTCGATGGGCAATTGCGGCCCGAGGAAGAGGGCTATGTTTACAACTCGTTCTTGCAGAGCAAGATGCACCGCATGGGAGTCCGCTGCACCGATTGTCACGATCCGCACACGACCAAGCTGATTCACGAAGGCAATCAACTCTGCGGCCAATGCCATCAACCGGCCCAGTACGACACGCCGCTGCACCATCATCACCCGGTGGATAGCAAAGGGGCCAGTTGCGTGGAATGTCACATGCCTCACACCACGTACATGATGGTCGATCCCCGCCGCGACCATTCGATCCGCGTGCCGCGGCCGGACCTGTCGGTCAAACTGGGGACGCCCAACGCCTGCAACAATTGTCACGATGCGGCCAAGGGCGAAGATGCCGCCTGGGCGGCCGAAGCCGTGGAGAAGTGGTACGGTCCCAAGCGGCGGTTGCCCCACTATGGCGAAGCGATTTTCGCCGCTTTGGAAGGCGAACCTGACGCCGAGGCCAAGCTGATTGCCATCTTCCGCCGCGACTCGGGCGATAACGATGTGGGCACCTTCGTGCGGGCCAGCGCCGTCCATATGCTGGGCGAACGGTTCTTGACCCGCCGCACCGATGCGGTCTTGCAGGATGCCCTCAAGGACGACGATCCCATGATCCGGCACGCCGCCGTCGAGGCCTTTCTTCATCCACAGCGCAGCTCCGACGACAAGCTACGGGTGGCGCCATTGCTGAACGATCCGATTCGTGCGGTGCGGATCGCCGCGGCGAATGTGCTGAGCGATGTTCACAAACGTTTGCCCTCGCGCTTTCGTGACGCTTATGAACGGGCGCTTCAAGAATTTCGGACCAGCCTGGAAGAGCATCAAGATCAACCGGGGGCCCACACCGGCCTGGGGCTGATGGCAGCCCGGCAGGGCGCGCGAAGCGAAGCGATTGGTCACTACGCGACCGCCTTGGAGATTGATCCCCGCTTTTATCAGGCCCGCCTGCAAAAGGCGATTCTGCAAGAGGAGGCCGGCGATGTCTCGGCCGCCGAACGGTTGCTCCGCGAAGGGACAGCGGTGTTGCCAGATCACCCCGACACGTTTTTCTCGCTGGGCCTGCTGTTGGCCCAGTTGCCCGATCGCCAAGACGATGCCATCGAGGCCCTGGGCCAGGCCGTCGAGCTGGCCCCCGACCGGGCGCGCTACCGTTACAACTATGGATTGATTCTGGAACACGCCGGCCAGCCCGAAGCCGCCCGCGAACAGCTTCAACAGGCCGTGATCCTGGAACCCCGCGACCCGGAGACCCGCTTCGCCCTGTTGCTCACCGCGCGGACCCTCGGCGATTGGGCCACCATGCGGGCACAGGCCCGCTGGCTGGTGGACTTCGCGCCCGACAATCCCGAGTTCCGCCACCATTGGGCCGTGGCGGCCCTGCAGGGCGGTCAGCTCGACGAGGCCTGGGACCAGATTGAGCGAGCGGTCCGCATGAATCCCCAGAGCCAACAGTACCGACTGACCCAAGAGATGATCCGCCGCGCCCGCGACGGTGAGTGAGCTTCCACCGACGCCAACCAGGAGCGATTTGTCCGGTGAGCCCCCTTCGCCCGGCTTCGGTGGAGTCCGCCTTGGCGTGGATCGACGGCTTCTGTCGCTCGGTGCCCCGGCTGCCGACCGAGCAGATTCCGCTGCCCGAGGCCCTCGGCCGCGTGCTGGCCGCCGACATCCTGGCCGTAGGCGACGTGCCGGCCTTTCCCAAGGCCATGATGGACGGCTTTGCCCTGGCGACCGGGAAGGCCGGCGTTGGCGAGGGCGAGCGGTTCCAACAAGTGGGCGCTTCGCTGCCGCAGGCCCCATTTGCCGGAACACTGCAAACAGGTCAGGCGGCCGCCGTGGCCACCGGCGCCCGGG
>JBJHDE010000626.1:0-3473 GCA_050486385.1 Planctomycetales bacterium
CTCGAGCCCATCCCAGACCGCGGGGTCTCGCACCTCGTGGCAGTCGTCCAGGACGAGGAACATCGGCCGCACGCCGGTCGCCAGCTCGCGTCTCAGCGCCTCGACCCACGACATCTCGTCGTCGCTGGAGCCACTGGGCCGCTCGATGACGAACCGGTGCCCACAACTGGGGCAACTCACGGTCCGCCCCACCAATTGAGGCAACTTGACCCGCAGTCGCTTCTCACAGGAGGGACAAGCAACGTCAAATGGTTCCATCAGCCGGGTCGTCAATACGAGGGGCATGCCGGGACCGCCGCACCGCAAGGCCGGCAAGACCCTCAGTCTAATCACAGTCGGACCGAAAATGCCAATGCGTTTTTGGTCGGGATTCCCGCAAAATTCATCGCAGCCGGTCTGCCGATCCAATCGTCACCGGTTGGTTGGGCTTCTCGGCCTCCGGTGGCGTCGCTCGCCCGAGTTCAAGCCGAGCACTCCGCCGGAAGACGAATTCTTGCCAGCGCCCACGGCATTCGGCAAGTGGATTCCTGGTCGCAGTGTCATCAATTTGGGGGCACCCCCCGTTGGATTTCGCCGGTGGGGGCCTGTAAGCCCAGCGATGCGGTTGGTGCCATGCCCCCAACCGGCCCGGTGCGAATTGGGGCCTTCACCCCAGGTGTTTTCCTCAACCTCGGTGCCCCAACTCAAGAGTCGTCGCGGGGCACCAGCTTATAGAACGCCATCGCGTTCTCGCTCCACAGCTTCCGCTGATCTTCCTGACTGCGGCCGCGGGCGATTTCGTTGAGGGCCTCGACCCACTGGCGATACTCGGCGGCCACCCGACACACGGGCCAGTCGCCGCCAAACATCACGCGGTCGGGTCCGAAGGCGTCCCAACAGTGGTTGATCAGCGGGGCCAATTCTTCGGCCCTCCATTGCTGGGGCCGGGCCGAGGCCACGATCCCCGAGATCTTGCACACGACATTCGGCAGCTTGGCCAGGGCCTCGATGTCGCGGCGCCAGGCATCGTGGCTGTCGGCCTGGACCAAGGGGTTACCCAGGTGGTCCAGCACAAATCGCACGTCGGGGCAGGCCTCGACCAGTTTGGTGGCGTCGGGGATCTCGTCGCGACGGACGCACAGGTCGAAAATCTCGTTCTTCGCGCCCAACCGCTGGACGTTGGTCACAAACTCCTTCTGCAAACACATCCCCGGCGGGGTCCGTTCTTCGTGCAGCACCTGCCGCAAGCCGCGGAAATAGGGGCTCTTGCGATACAGGGCCAGCTTTTCGACAAAGTCCTCGCGGAGCGGATGCGCGCTCAGCACGCAGGCGCTCATCGGGTTGTCGTCCTTGGGACACAGCAGCAGCACGTACTCGGCCTCGGCCAACTGATCCTCGGGCAGGACATCGACCTCCATGTACACGGTGTGCTCAATCGGCAGCCCCTGGGTGGCCTGCTTGAAGTCGGCCATGGTATAGCTTCGCTTCAGCACCTCGGGGGCGTCAGCAAACCAAGCCGGACGAACGACGTCCAAATCCCACAGATGGTGGTGGGTATCGACGATCTTGTGCATGGGTGATTCCGTCGGCGGGTCGAAGCGGGGGGCTGCCTGGCAGCGGTCATGCCCTCTGCCCAGCACCATAACGACTGCCCCCCGGCAAAAGAAAGGCCGCGAGCCAGCCCCCACCACGAACCGCCAAGAGCTGGTACAATCTACCCAAAAGGACTATGCGGCGGAACTTCACTCGACCGGATCAAGCGGAATCCTTACAATCCGCTCACGCCCGCCGCACGGTGGCGATGGGCTCATTATGTCGCTGTCGAACGACGGAACCCTGGAATGCGATCGAGTCACGACCCCCACCGCCGGCGCGTGGTGATCACTGGCCTCGGTGTGATCAGCCCGATTGGAATGGTGGTTGAGTCCTTCTGGAACGCCCTCACCACCGGCCAAAGCGGCATCTCCCCGGTTGAGCTGATGCCACCCGGCGTCTTGCCCAGCACCTTTGCCGGGCGTGTGGCCGAGTTCTCGCTGGCGACCGACGACTTCGGCGAGCTGCACAAAGAAGTCAAGCGACCCCTGAACAAGGGTCGCAAGCTGATGTGCCGCGAGACAGCCATGGGGGTGGCCGCCGCCCAGCGGGCCCTGCATCACGCGAGGCTGAACTTCGGCGAGTACGATCCCGAGCGGATTGGCGTGAGCTTCGGGGCCGGGCACATGATGACCGATCCCGAAGAGTTTTCCTCGGGGATTGCGGCCTGCACCGAGGCGGCCGAGTTCATGTTTGAACGCTGGGGCAATCAGGGGCTCAAGCAGGTCAGCCCGCTGTGGCTGCTGAAATACCTGCCCAACATGCCCGCCTGCCACGTGGCGATTTACAACGACCTCCGCGGACCGAACAACTCGATCACGCAGGGCGACACCGCCGCCAACCTGGCTATTGGCGAAGCCGCCGAAGTCATCGCCCGGGGGGCCGCGGAAATCATGGTGGCCGGGGCGACTGGCACGCGGTTGCATCCGCTGCGAACGGTGCACACCGCCTTGCAAGAAGAGATGGCCACCCAGGACGCCGGCCCACCCGAGCATTCCTGTCGCCCCTTCGATCGCCACCGTCGTGGCATGGTGGTGGGCGAAGGCGCAGCCTGCGTGATTCTGGAAGAGTTGCAATCGGCCCAGGCCCGCGGGGCCACGATTTACGGCGAGATCGTGGGTTTTGGCAGCTCCTGCGTCCGCGACGCTCGCGGCGTGGCCGATCGTTCACAGGCCACGGCCAACGCCGTGACCATCGCCTTGCGGCAGGCGGGTATCTCGCCCGAGGACATCGGGCATATTCACGCCCACGGGCTGAGCACCCGCACCAGCGATGTCGACGAATCGAAAGCGATTCACCGAGTGTTCAACGGCAGCGGCGGCACGGTGCCGGTCGTCGCCGCCAAGAGCAACTTCGGAAACCTCGGGGCGGGCAGTGGTGCCGTGGAGTTGGCCGCCAGCGTCCTGGCGCTGCATGCCGGGCATTTGTTTCCGGTGCTCAACTACCGCACGCCCGATCCCGATTGTCCGGTCGCCGTGGTGCAAGCCCCCGACGTTGAGAGCGGCCGTTACGCCGTGAACACCAGCGTCACCGCCAGCGGTCAGGCAAGCTGCGTTGCCCTAGCGCAATTCCGCGACACGGCGTGAACCAGAAACCGGGCAATCGAATACAAGCCCCAACGGGGCGGCGCTAGGGTAGCCCAGGGCAACGCCCTGGGAATTTTGGCGGGTGTTTGGGTTGGCCGATGTTTGGGTTGGCCATGTTCGGGTTGGCCGATGTTTACGACGGCCATGTTTACGACGGCCGCGTTCACGTCGGCCGCGTTCACGTCGGCCATGTTTACGTTGGCCATGTTCACGCCGCATGTTCAGGCGGCCGCACCCAAACCCACACACCCAGGGTTTCACCCTGGGCTATCATGGGGCCGCCCCGTTGGGGCTCGTTTGTTGGGTTTGTTTGCG
>JBJHDE010000627.1:0-3452 GCA_050486385.1 Planctomycetales bacterium
CACGTAGACTTCGCCGTGCTGGTAAGGGCTCATCGTGCCAGGATCCACGTTGATGTAGGGATCCAGCTTCTGCATGCGGACACTCAGCCCGCGGCTCTCCAGGAGCAATCCAATCGACGCGCTGGTCAGCCCCTTGCCCAGGCTACTGACCACGCCCCCAGTGACGAAAATGTGTTTGGTCATCAGCATGCCCAGCGCCCTGCGCTCGGCCAGCGTTGGTGTCTTGGCCCACGGGCCGCCGTGCAACCTCGATCCCGCCAGCAGTGACAACGCGGGAAGCCGCACGCTCCCTCCGCTGGGGGCGCACGGCTTGGAGCGGTGGTCGGTGTTGTGGCGGGCGAGTCGCTTGGGCGACCCACTCAGGCAGCATACCGGCGGCGGTGCCGTTCGACAAAGGCCTCGTAGTCGTCGCGGGTATCGATCCCCCGAGTGGCAAAGTCGGCCCGGCCCACCAGAATGGTGCCGCCATGCTCCAACACCCGAAGCTGTTCGAGCTTCTCGGTCTGTTCCAGGCGGCTGGGGGCATGGGTCACAAGCTGCAACAGGAACTCGCGGCGGTAGGCGTACAGGCCCACATGCTGCCAGAACAGCGGCGGCTGGGCGGTGAGAAGATTGTCGCTCCACTCGCGTGGGTGGGGAATCGGCGAGCGGCTGAAGTACATCGCCCGACCTTCCTGGTCGGCCACCACTTTGACGCAGGCCGGGTCGTGGAGCCGCTCGGGCGAACGGATAGGGACGGCCAAAGTGGCCATCCCCGCCAAGGGGTGGTGTTCCAGCAGTTCGACGAGTTGATCGATGGCCTCGGGCGGCAGATCGGGTTCGTCCCCCTGGACGTTGACGAACACATCGAAGCCCGACAAAAGGTTGGCCACTTCGGCAATGCGGTCGGTCCCGCTGGGGTGATCGCGGCGGGTCAGCGCGCAGCGGCCGCCGAAGCGCTCGGCCTCGGCCAGCAGGCGATCATCATCGGCGGCAATCCACACGGCCTCGGGGCGTTGGGCCCGACAGGCGTTGGCCCAGGTGTGCTCCAGCACCGTGCGGCCGGTTTCGCGCAGCAACAGCTTGTGCGGCAGGCGGGTCGAATCCAACCGCGCCGGGATGACCACCACGCTTCGCAGCATCGCCACGCCTCCTTGCCGTGACCGGGACCGAGTGTCCGTCGGGGGCCGCTACTGTGACGAAGCGTCAGTTTTGATGCAACGGCAGAAAGAAGGCCTGGCCGTAGGGTAGGTAAGCCAGGAAGTACAGTTTGCCATAAGTGGCAATCAGCAGGCCCAGCCAATGCGTCCAGCGATGGCGATCCAGGCGATTCCATCCGGCCAGTCCGACCAGGGCCACCAGGCTCCAGGCCTGCGCGGTGGTCAGGGCCGCCACAAAGAAGCGGACTTCTTCGTCGCGCGGCAACACGCGGGCCACGGCGATACACCCGGCGACAAAAACGCCCAGCACCGCGTAGGCCTGCCAGCGACGCGGCATGCCGGGCCAAGCCACCATAGTGCCGTACAGCCAAGCCAACGCAATGGCCAATAAGAACTCGGTCAGCGGTTGGCCCATCCGCAGGCCCACGCTGGCCATCATCCAGGCCACCTCGACTCCGGCAATCAGCCACAGCCACTCGCCGGGTTCCCGTGGCCAGCCGATCCGTTGCAGATTCCAGACCACCAGCCCCACCAGGCTGGCCAACGACAGGCCGATCAACAGCCCCAGGCCCATGTGATCGACCCATTCCAGCCATTGGGCCCCGATGCGGCCAATCACCGTGTTCCGCCGGAAGGCAAAGCCCACCGCCACCAGCACGGTCAGCGCCAAGCAATGGGCAATCCCCGGTCGGGGAACGGGGCGTAACTCCGAAGAGGGCGTCATGAGGGGTTCAGCTCGCAGGCTTCCTCCCAGTGTTCGTACAGCGTGCTCAAGGCCATTTCCTGACGCATCAGATCGCTTTGCACCTGCCTGACCCGCTCGCCATCGCGGAGCACCTCGGGATCGGCCAACTGCTGGTGAAGCTGCTCGATCTGACCCTCGCGCTGGGCGATCTCCGCCTCCAAGTCGGCCACCTTGCGATAAGGATACTTCCGCCTCCGACGCTCGGGCGACTGCTCAGCGGTCGGCTTGACCTGCGACTGGGCCTTCTCGGCCTTCTTGGCCTTGGCGGTGCGGGCGTCCAGGGCCAAGCCCTCTTTCACCAGGTGCAGGTAGGTCTCGTAGTTGCCTTCGATCACCCGGAATCGCCCGGGCTCGACGACTAGCAGGTGATCGGCCACCCGGTTGAGAAAGTAGCGATCGTGGCTGACGAACAGCAGCGTGCCGCTGAATTGGGCCAGGGCCTGCTCCAGGGCGTCGCGGGCCCAGAGGTCCAGGTGATTCGTGGGCTCGTCCAGCACCAAGGTGTTGGCATCCAAGCCCGCCAGCCGAGCCAGGTTCGCCCGGCTTCGCTCGCCACCGGAAAGGCTGCCGACGGTCTGCATGACGATATTGCCGGTCAGGCCGAAGCGGGCCAGCAGGTCGCGACGCTGCTTCTCGTTGAACTCCTTGTGCGGGGGACGCACGGCCTCGACGACTTCTTCATCGTCGCCCAGGCTGGACAGCAACTGGTCGTAGTAGGCCAGTTTGACATGGGCACCCAAGCGGATTTCGCCCGTGTCCGGAGTCTCCTGTCCCACCAGGCATCGCAACAGCGTCGTCTTGCCCGTGCCGTTGGGGCCGAGGATGCCCCACCGCTCGCCCCGGGCGATCTCGAACGACAGGCCTTCGAACAAGGTGTGGTCGTAGCCCTTGCTCAGGTTTTCAATCCGCAGCACGACATCGCCGGTCCGCGTGGCCTCGGGAAAGCCCATGGGCGGTGCCACAATCTCGCGCGGCGGGGCGACCACCTGGTCGGCCATGCGGGCCAGTTTCTTTTCGCGGTCCTTGGCCTGTGCGGCCTTCTGCCCATAGAAGTTGCGGCGGATGAAGTCCTCGGTCTTGGCGATTTGCTCCTGCTGCCGCTCATAGGTGCGTTGCTGCACCTTGAGCCGTTCGTCCTTTTGCCGCCAGTAGGCCGAGAAGTTGCCGGGATAACTCTCGACGGTGCCTTGAAACAGCTCCAGGGTCCGTTCGGTCACGCGGTCCAGCAGGTAACGGTCGTGGCTGACCAGCAGAATCGCCTGGCCGCTGTTCCGCAGAAACTCCTCGAGCCACTCGGTGGCTTCGATGTCCAGGTGATTGGACGGTTCGTCCAGCAGCAGCACGTCGGCCCCGCCCAGCAGCAACTGCGCCAGCAGTGCCCGGTTCTTCTGCCCACCGCTGAGGGTCGAAACATCCTGCTGATAGCTGGCTTCGTCGAAGCCCAGGCCATGCAGCACCCGCTCGATGCGATGATCGAGGTTGTAGGCATCGTGCAGCAGAATCTGCTGCTGCAGCCGATCGTAGCGGTCGCCGAGTTTGCGTTGCTGCTGGTCGTCGTCGGCGGCGCG
>JBJHDE010000628.1:0-3436 GCA_050486385.1 Planctomycetales bacterium
GGGTTGGCTGGGGCGTTCCATTTGATAGGCAATCAGGTTGATGGCGGCCAGAAAGGCCTTGGTGCTGGCCTCCAGGCTGTCGGTCGAGATGCCGCGACCGCGGTAGGAACGGCCGTTGTGTTCCACGGTGACGGTCACTTCGGCCTGGGCGTCCTTACCCACGCTCACACTGTGAACCTGGAAATCGCGACACTCGACGTGAATGCCGGTGATACTCTCGATGGTGAGAAAGATCGAGTCGATGATCCCGTCGCCTTCGGCCAGGGCCTTGACGATTTTGTCCTCGCCCCGGGCCAGGCACAGCGTGGCCGTGGGCACCATGCCGCTGCCGCTGGCCGCCTGATAACTGACCAGGCTCCACACGTCAGGCACATCGGCAATGCCTTCTTGAATCAAGGCGGCAATGTCCGAGTCGTAAACTTCCTTCTTCTTGTCGGCCAGCTTCTTGAACCGTTCAAACAGTTGCGTCACCTGGGCCTCGTCCAGGGTGTAGCCCAGTTGTCGGGCGCGATTGGCCAAGGCCGCGCGACCGCTGTGCTTGCCCAGCACCAGATCCGTCGACGTGAAGCCCACATCCTCGGGCCGCATGATCTCATAGGTCCGCGGCTCCTTGAGCATGCCGTCCTGGTGGATGCCGGCTTCGTGGGCAAAGGCGTTGCGGCCCACAATCGCCTTGTTCCGCTGCACCAGCAGGCCGGTGAGATTGCTGACCAGCCGGCTGGTGGGCACCAGCCGTTGGGTATGAATCCCGGTCTCGACCTGGTAGTGATCCTGCCGGGTCCGCAGGGCCATGACCACCTCTTCCAGCGAGCAATTGCCCGCCCGCTCGCCAATGCCGTTGATGGTGCATTCCACCTGCCCGGCCCCCGCCTCGACGGCGGCCAGACTGTTGGCCACGGCCAGACCCAGGTCGTTGTGGCAGTGGACGCTGATCACGCATTGATCGATGTTGGGCACCCGCTCGCGGAGCGTGCTGATCACGCGATGGAACTGCTGCGGCGTGGCGTAGCCCACGGTGTCGGGGATATTCACCGTGGTCGCCCCGGCCGAAATCGCCGCCTCGACCACCTGGCACAGAAAATCCAGCTCGGTGCGGGCGGCGTCCTCGGGGCTGAATTCGACGTCTTCGCAGTAGCCCTTGGCCCGCCGAATGCCGGCGATGGTCCGCTCGATGATCGTGTCTTTATCCATCCGCAGTTTGAACTCGCGGTGGATGGCGCTGGTGGCCAGAAACACGTGCAGCCGCGGTTGAGCCGCCGCCCGCAGGGCCTCCCAGGCGCGGTCGATGTCCTCGTCGCGGCAACGGCACAGGGCACAGATGGTGGCCCCGGTGATCTGCTGCGAGATCTCGCGGACCGCCTCGAAGTCGCCGGGCGAGGCGATGGGGAAGCCGGCCTCGATGACGTCGGTGCCCAATTCGACCAGGGCGGCGGCGATTTCCAGCTTCTCCGAGGTATTGAGGCTCGCGCCGGGGCTCTGCTCGCCGTCGCGGAGCGTCGTGTCGAAGATGGTGATCCGTCGGGAGGGGCTCATCGCGGGGTACTCGCCAGGAAAGTGCGAAACAAACGGCGGAAACGTCAGGGCCTGAAACGAAACAAGCCCACCGGTCAGGCAACCGGAGGGCTTGGTATGTTCTCTTGCGGAACCATTCTTGTGTCACCGCATGCGAACTGACCCCGGCTGCCGATGGTGCGGCAGTAGCGGTAGCAACGCAAGGGTGGTGGCGAGTCGGTTCATCGATTCAGAATTTGCTGAACGGTGCTGGCAACCGTGACTGTTCTGGTGACAATAGACTAAACGCGACCCCAGAAGGCGTCAAGGCTTGGTTTCGGCCCACTGACCCCGTCGACTTGAATCCGGCGATCCCGGGCCCACCGGGCCCAATCGGCTGGCGGCCCCGCAGGCTGACAGACCCGAGGGGCCATAAGTGGACAAAACAGCAGGTTCCAGCCGACGTGTCCCTCACGTGTTGCACCCGTTCGACGAGTTGCTCCCCCCTGACCGTGTGGCCCATGATGACCGCAGACCCAGCGACGACTGACCCGCTGATCGAGATCCAGAACCGCTTTGTCCTGCATTGGGGCGAGATGGCCCGCAACTGGGGGATCTCGAAGACCATGGGCCAGGTGCATGCCCTGCTGTACATCACCGGCCGCGAGTGGAGCGCCGAGGACATCATGGCCGACCTGGACATCAGCCGCGGCAACGTGAGCATGACCCTCCGCGAATTGGTCAACTGGGGCCTGGTCAATCGGGTCCACCGTCTGGGCGAACGCCGCGAGTTCTACACCGCCGAGCAAGACGTGTGGGAGATCTTCCACCGCATCCTCGAAGAACGGAAACGCCGCGAGTTTGACCCGACAATCGCCGCCCTGGCCGAGTATTCGGAGTGTGTTCGCCCGGCTGTCGATCGCCCCGAGGGTGCCGCCTTGCTAGAGCGTATCGAGGCCTGGCGCGAGTTCTTCCAAGTCATGGATGCCTTCTACCAGCGGTTCAGCCCTCGCAGCAAAGCCGACGTCGAGGCCGTGACCCGGGCGATGCCCGTCAAGGTGGAGGGGCTATGACCCCCCTGGTCAGCTTGGTGCGGTTTGTTTGCGACCCAGCCCTCGATCGGGTATCCTGAGGGGGATCGACCGTCGCCCTCGCGAGGCCAGAATGACGCAGCCAAAGTCCCCCGTTTCCCGCCGCCAGGCGGCCCTGCTCCTGATCGCCATCACCTGGGCTGGCGCGGTGGGGTTGGCTTGTGGCCAAGCCCACGGTTCCGAGCCCGCCGGCGACACGCCCGAGCACCGCAAGCTGTTCGACGACCGGGTCCAGCCCTTTCTGCTGCGCTACTGTGCCGACTGCCATGGCGAGAGCGACCCCGAGGCCGGGTTGCGGATCGACACGCTATCGCCCGACTTCGCCACGCCCGCGACCGCCGGCAAGTGGATCGAGGTCATGGATCGCATGAACCTGGGCGAAATGCCGCCCGACGAGACGCCGGACGTCAACGAGCTGTCGGCTGTCACCGGGTGGATCGCCAGCGAGCTGCGGCGGGCCGAACGGGCGAACCTGGGCACTGGCGGGCGGGTCGTGCTGCGACGGATGAACCGCGACGAGTACACCCACACCGTCCGCGATTTGCTGGGCTTGACCTTCTTGCCCGGGGAAAGCCCCTTGGACTTTCTTCCGCCGGATGGCACCGTCGAGGGCTTCGACAAGGTGTCGGGTGGGCTGATGCTGGACCCATCGCTGCTGGATAAGTACTTCGAGGTTGCCCAGCGACTGGCCGACGAAGTGCTGGTCGAAGGCCCGCCCGCGTTTCCGACCGAGACGATGCGGCTGGAGATGCAGGATCTCGCCACGAATCGGGCGATGCGCTATCTCTGCACCACTCCGGGCATCGAGTGCCGCGAGCACGACGAGGTGCTCATGCAGGGCTCGACCCGCTCGT
>JBJHDE010000629.1:0-3423 GCA_050486385.1 Planctomycetales bacterium
GGCGTGGGCTCCAATCGCCGGCCTTGGAAATCGCCGCCGCCGAGCAATTGCAAGGTCACGCTGGCCACCCGGGCCCCGTAGCTATAACCCACGAGCGAGATCGGCATCGACCGGCTCGAACGGTTGAGCAGCCAACCCATGTACATCCCCTGCACGTCGGCCCGGGCTGCTTTCAATTCAAGATCGCGTCGCAGGCGAAACAACTCTCGGTCGCTTTGCCAACTCCAGATGATCACCCGCAACGGACGCCCGTGGGCCAGTTGCCGTATTCGCCTTGCGAACGACAGGCCGAAACTCGTGGCATCTTCGGCGGAGAACCAGTTGCCGTGAATAAAGTAACAGGTCGGCATATCGGGATCTTCGCGATCCAGAAACTCCTCGCGGCCCGAGCGAATCCACTGCCGCCCGCAAGGAGCCAGCACGTGGAATCGCATCTGCCGGGCGGCATCTTCCGAGAAGCATTCGCCGGGCAGATGGCGGGTGCTCACCAGCCAGGTCTCGCCGTGGGGCTGTTCGACCGGTGGCATGAACTGCGCGCTGGCTTGCCCAGCCAGCATCAGCCAGCTTATGATGAGGGCCATCCGACGGATTACGTTGACGATCATGGAACCTCATCCGTGACGGGGACAGGGTGTCACCGCAAATGGGATTTTCCCGAGGTGGGTCCGCGCGCCGCATTTGAGGGCAGGCTGCCACTTCGGTGAGCGGTTCCTTCGCTCGCAAACCGGTCCGTGCAGGGTGGGGTCACGACAGGGTGTGATGGACGTTCACAACGGATTCAATCGGGATTTGCACCGGTGGTGCAGTGAACCGTTTGGGAGGCCGCCGACTGACTGCCGCGCTATTCTTCAAACGATATGCGTGATACCAGTCGTTTGAGCTGTCGATAACAATCCGGGGAGTTCAGGACGATTTTTCCGACCCAATCGGTTGTGCCGTTGGAGACGGTCGCCGCCCACGATCCACGCCCTGTGCAAACTTACCACATTCTGACGTCGGGCGACGCCGCAAGGTTCAAGAATCCGTCGCCACCGCGTTTGACGGGCTTCCAGGGCGAGCTAAGGTTGCCATGTGCCGCACGAGCGTGTACAGGGTTTCCCTCTGTTGTTGGAGAGTGTTCGATGCTTCGCCTACTCGTCCTGTTGGTCGTGGCCGGGGCAACCGTCGGGATGTCGGGCTGTCAGAGTTGTCGCCAGCCGGAGTGCTACTCCGCGGGTGGCGGCTACTACGCTGGCGAGGCCTACGGCTACGAGCCCAACATCATCTACGATGATCCGGGCTGGACCCAGCCCGCTTTGCCGCAAAACACCATGCCCGCTCAGCCCATCCCGCGGGAGTCCGTGCCCCAGGACTTTATGCCCTCGCGGCCTGGTCCCGACGGCATGATGCCCGGCGGCCCCATGCCCGGACGCTGAGCCTTGCCGGCTCGCGCTACCGATTTGCCCCCGCCGGTCTGGGCTGGCGGGTTTCTGATCGCGGCGGGGATCGCTATCTTACCGTTCATCGGTAGATGCCTTCCCGTGGCGAGGAGAAAACAGCAATGAGTGAGTTCCGCATCGAGCGCGACTCGATGGGCGAGGTTCGCGTCCCCCAAGCGGCCTACTACGGGGCCCAAACGGTTCGAGCGGTCGAGAATTTTCCCGTCTCCGGCGAGCCCCTGGCCGGCGAACTCATTCACGCCATGGGACTGGTCAAGCTGGCCTGTGCCACGGTCAACCGCCGCTTGGGACTGCTGAGCCAGGGCAAAAAGCCACTCAACGACCGACAGATCGACTGCCTGATTCAGGCCGCCCGTGAAGTGGCCCAGGGCCGTCACGACGGCGAGTTCCCCATCGATGTCTACCAGACCGGTTCGGGGACCTCGTCGAACATGAACGCCAACGAGGTGATCGCCAACCGCGCGATCGAGTTGGCCGGGGGAGATCGCTTTGCCGCCGAGAAGCCGATCCATCCCAACGATCACGTCAACATGGGGCAAAGCACCAACGACACCTTTCCCACGGCCATTCATGTGGCCACCGGCGTGGCCATTCACGGCCGATTGATTCCCGCTTTGCAGCGATTTGCCGATGTGCTGGCCGAAAAGGCCGCCGCCTGGGACGACGTTATCAAGATCGGACGCACCCACCTGGCCGACGCCACGCCCATCCGCCTGGGTCAGGAGATCAGCGGTTTCGCCCGGCAGTTGGAACTGTCGGTCGGCCGCGCGCGCCGGGCGGCCGAAGCCATTTTCGAACTGCCTGTTGGTGGCACCGCCGTGGGCACGGGAATCAACACTCATCCCGATTTCGGCCGCGGCGTCTCGGAGGTGTTGGCCGCCGAGACGGGTGTGAGTTTTGTCGAGGCTGTCAACCATTTTGAAGCCAACGCCCAGCGCGATGGCCTGGTCGAATGTCACGGCCAGCTCAAGGCGATTGCGTCGACCCTGTTCAATGTGGCCAATAGCATCCGCTGGTTGGGCTCGGGGCCGCGGTGCGCGTTTTATGAACTCAGCCTGCCCGATCGTCAGCCGGGCAGCTCGATCATGCCCGGTAAGGTCAACCCGGTCATGAGCGAAAGCCTGATGCAGGTGGCCGCTCGGGTGATGGGCAACGACGCGACCATCGGCCTGTGTGGCGCCGCCGGTGGCAATTTTCAGCTCAACATCATGATGCCCGTTATGGGCCAGGCAACGCTGGAAAGCGTGCGGTTGCTGGCTCAAGGGGCGACGGCCTTCGTGGACTTCTGCGCCCTGGAGATGGAAGCCAATCCCGAGGCCTGCGCCGCCAGTGTCGAGAAGAGCCTCTCGATGGTGACCAGCCTCAACCCGCATATCGGCTACGAGCGGGCGGCGGCCTTGGCCAAACAGGCCTTTGCCACCGGCAAGACGATTCGCGAGCTGTGCCTGGAACAGCAGGTGCTGCCCGAAGAGGTGCTCAACCAGGCGCTCGATCCCATGCGGATGACCGAACCGCACGCCAAGTGAGCCGGCGTCGGCGTGTTACCGTGGTAATGTGATGATCTCGGCCGCCAGGCTGGGCAGTTCCACAATGGCAATCGAGTACACGCTTGCCCGGTGCAGCGCGCCGGGGTTGAGAATCAGCGTGGAGGCTTGCCAATGCTGCTCGGCCTGGTGCGAGTGCCCATAGCACACCAGGTCGCTGGTCCCATCGTGACAAGCGGTGTGAAATCGCCGCTGATCGTGACTGTGCAACAGGCTGATGGTCCGCCCCTCGCGGGTGAGCCGGGCGAACAGCCCATGGCAGGTGCCCCCGGCCGAGAGAATCGCCTCGCGGAGGCCCTCTTCGTCCCAATCGCAATTGCCCAACACATAGTGCGTGGGCCAGGCCTCTAGCAGCGGCGGGATGCTGGGCGTGCCGATATCGCCACAATGCAGCAGCTCGTCGACTTCCAGGCTGTCAAACATCACGGCCGCCTGTTGAC
>JBJHDE010000630.1:0-3419 GCA_050486385.1 Planctomycetales bacterium
GCCCTGGCCAGCGGCTGTTCGGGGTCGGAAGCGATCGACGACCGCGGCGGTGAGGCGTCACTGGACTGCCCTGGAGCCGGGGAAGGCTCCATCCAGCCCGGCGGTGGCCAACCGCGTGCCGTCGGGCGAGTAGGCCACGCTGCTGACCAGGCCCTGATGGGCATCAAACGTCGCGCGGTCGCTGTGCCCAAGCTGCCAGAAGTAGAACCACTCGAACCCGCGGAGATCCACCTGCCCGGGCTTGGGCCGCAGCTCGTTGAGCAGTTCATTGACTCGCCGCATGTCGGCCTGCTGCCACGCCAATTGGATATCGTTCATCCGCACCGCGTAGAGATAGCGGCGGGCCTCCAGCTCGCGTTGCTCGGCCCGTTGGCGTTGCTCTTCGGCTTCTAACAGCAGCGAGCGGGCCCGGGTGGTCTCGCGCTGGGCGATCTCCCGCTGGTGCTCGGCCTTGCGGCGTTCGGCCTCGGCCAGGTTGGCCGCCTGGTGCTTGAGTTCCTTTTCATAGGCCAACGTGGCCGAGTGCCACAGCAGCCCCACGCCGCCGACCACAATCATCAGCCCCACCAGCATCAGTGCCGTGGCCAACACCGGCGAGCGGCGGCACCACTTGACCGTGAGCTGCCACCCGCTGGGCGGCCGGGCCTTGATTTTCTGATGAGCCAGAAAGCGGTCGAGGTCGGCGGCCAGGTGTTCGGCCGTGGCGTAGCGGCGGCGGGGATCCTTGGCCAGGCAGGTCAGGCAAATCGTTTCGAGATCGCGCGGGACGGTGGGCTCCAACAACGAGGGCCGCACCGGATCGTCCTCTTGTACCTTGGCCAGCACGTCCACCGTGGTGGCCCCGGTGAAGGGCGGCCGGCCCGACAGCAGTTCGTAAAGAATGGCCCCCAGCCCGTACACATCGGAATGCGGTCCCACCGCCGTGCTGGTGCCCGCGGCCTGCTCCGGCGGCATATAGGCCGGCGTGCCCGTCACCCGACCCGCCGTGGTGGCGGCCGAGGTCTGATTGATCCGCTTGGCGACGCCAAAGTCGGTGATCCGCAACCGCCGTCGCCGGTCGACCAGAATGTTGCTGGGCTTCAGATCGCGGTGCAGCACCCCGCTGGTGTGCGCATAGTGAATCGCCCGCGCCAGCACCCGCACCATCCGCGCCGCTTCCAGAAAACCCGGGCGGCTCTCGCGAACAATCTCGCCCAGGGTCGGCCCCTCGACGTAGTCCATGCTGAAGTAGTGGTGGCCCTGATGCTCGCCCACCTCGTGGACCCGCACGATGTTGGGATGATCGAGTCGGGCGACCGTTTCGGCTTCTTGATACAGGCTGCGGACCTCGGTCGGGTCGGCAAACCGCCCGCCCAGGATCATCTTCAGCGCCACAATCCGGTCCAGCTTGGTCTGCCGAGCCTTGTAGACCACGCCCATTCCGCCGCGGGCGATCTCTTCCAGCAGTTCGTAATCGCCAAACCGGGTGATGGTGGCTGGGCCATCGGCGCCGTCGTCAGCCTGGCCAGACAGCGACGGCAGGGCCGACGGATCGTGGACCGCTTCGCCCGGCCAATTGTGGGCGGCCGACAAGGTGGCATCCAACGAGCACGCCTGCCAAAAGGCCTCGGAGGGCTGCTTGCGCTGTTGGGTCTCGGTGAAGTGGATCGCCGGATCAAAGCCCAGCGGCACAACCGCATGGGTTATGGCTGGCGGAGAGCCCCCGGGATGGAAGGAGTCTGTGGGCGATGGATCATCGACCAAAGAGTGGGGACCACGATGGGTCAACGCAGAATTTGTGTGTTTGGCATCCATGTCCGTCACCGCGAGCCTCCTTGCCTGCTAGTGACGCATGATAGGCCCGGTCAAGCCCACTTGCCAACCATTTGCCTCCAGAAAACCGAAAAATCCTGGGGGAGGGGCAGACCGCCGAAAGCCCTTCCCGAGAGTGCGGCAGATCGGGAAAACCCACCTGTTGCCGCAATTCCAGGGCAAACGAGCCAATTCCCTCACGTCGCCTCGCCTTGACAAAGCCTCCTCGGGTGGTTGGAATACAGATGCGAGGACGTTTTGCGGCCCCGGTCCACCTTGGCCGGTCTTACGGGGCCAAAAGTGCGATTCCCTGAATCGGCGGTTGCTGGGGTTCCGAGGCTTCTCGGAATGGTCCCCCTAAGCCATTGGTCGGGGTCGTGCCCAGAGACAGTGCCTAACGTGACTTGCTCCCGCCGGCCAGCCGGGGGCCCTGAATCAGAGCCCTTTGCGCGTCGAGAATCCCTCATCCAGGGAGCCCATGCCATGTTGACTGCCTCCTCGCGGACACGTTCCGCCTTCACCCTGGTTGAACTGCTCACCGCCACTGCTCTGGCGCTGTTCATCCTGGCCGTGATCATGCAAATGTTCGGCAACGTCTCGCGAACCATCAGCGAGTACCGCGCCACGGCCGAAATGCAAGGCGAACTCCGGGCGGCCGCCCACCGCGTGCAGATGGACCTGGCCGGGGCCACCATCCGAGGCGTGCCTCCGCTGGATCCCGAAGACAACCTCGGCTTCCTGGAGTACATCGAAGGCCCCATTGGCCCGATTGTCCGCCCGCAGGCCATCGGCATGCTGCGCCGTCAGCCATATCAGCAGGCCCACGACGATTCCCTGGTGGGCGGAAACTTCCTCGACATCCGGCAACTGGCGGAAAACCCGCTAACGACCATCAACTGGGATACGACCCAGGGCGACACCGACGACATCTTGGGCCTGACCGTCTACAGCCCCGACGAGCAATTCGTTGGCCGAGTGCCCGGCGGTGTGAGCCGCTCGCCCTTGGCCGAAGTCTGGTACTTCGTGCGAGGCAACACGCTGTTCCGTCGGCAGTTGTTGGTCGCCCCCGGCGGTGCGCGGAAGATGCAAGTGCAAAATCCCGGGCAGGCCTATCTGGAAAGCGACGTCTCGGTCCGCTTCGATCCCCAGGCCGGCGCGCTGATTCCCAACACGCTGGGCGATCTCACCAAGCGCGAGCATCGCTACGGCCACCAGCCGTTTGTCGCGCCGTACGATGTGCGGTTCTGGGGCGAATTGCGTCTGCCCCGCGTCTCGGAATCGGCCTCGCTAATCCCTGACTACAATCCCTGGCCCTTCCCGGTGCCGCCGAGCGGCAACATCGAAGATCCGATTATCGTGCCCGGCTTGCAGATGCCACTGCCACAGGCTGTGGTCCAGCTCACCCCACACACCGAGAATCCGCTGTTCAGCGCCCGCCACAATCCCGAGCCCTTCCAGGAACTGCGGCTGGACAACCCGCAGCGGTTTACGGGCATGGCGGCGGTCACCCAGCAGACCGGCATGGCGATCAATCAGGAGGTAATGTACCTCAACCCCAATCGCCTGACCGAAGACATTCTGCTGACCAACGTGCTGGCCTTTGATGTCAATATTTGGGATCCCGGGGC
>JBJHDE010000631.1:0-3412 GCA_050486385.1 Planctomycetales bacterium
CTCCGTAAGGTCGAGCGGATCCCCGCCGGTGGCCCGCCCGCCCAGATTAGTGAGCCCACCGCTGTAGTAGAGGTGCGGTCCGGCGGTCTGAATCAGGGCCTGGTAAGCCCCACTGCCGGGCAAGGGTTCCTGGGCCGCCTCCCATTGGGCCAGCGCGCGATCGGCGGTGAGCACGCTGTTGTACAAGGCGAGGTGACCGATGCGGCCCGTGAAGTTCAGCAGGTTGTCGCCACTCACGGCTCCCGACTCGTGCCGCGTGTCTTGATCGACGCCGCCGATGGCGATGCGACCGGTGTGGAAGTTGATCTGCGGGGGGATGGTGCCAATCTCGTCAAGATCCATTTCGACGCCATTGATGTAGACCCGGGCGCGGTCGCCTTCAGCGGCGTTTCCATCGTAAGTCGCCACCACGTGGTAGGTCTCGTTGGCCAGCACCGCATCGGTCACTTGGACGCCTGAGAAAGTGGCATCAATCCAGGCACCAAAATACAAGTGCCCATCAAACAGGTAGAGGTTGAAGCCGTTGCCTCCGCCGCCCTGTTCATAAATGACCTGTCGGGTGTCAACATCATCAGCGTTGAACCACAGCGAAAAACTCTTGGCGGTGTAGCCGTCCGGCTCGATGTTGAGGGCGGTATTGCTGGGGATTGCGATGAAGCCACTGCCATCAAACACCGCCGAGGTCCCCAGGCCACTGGGCAACAGCGAGGCCCCGCCCACGGTGGCCAGCCCGGTGTAGGTCCCGGCCGCCACGCTCCCCAGGCTGCCGGCATTGATGGCAAAGGTCGGCGCGCCGGGCGTGGCGTTCAGGCCGGCTTCGCTGAGCTGCAAGTAAGCGACGGGGTCGTCGGCCAGGACCTCGGCGGCGTAGGGGCTGGAACCGGCAATGATTGCCGTATCCTGGTCAGTCTCGCCCAGGAAGGCATCGGTGGCCACCGGGCCGACCGCGGTGCCGGTCACGGTGACGGTGGCCAGGGCCGTGTCGAACAAGCCCGTGTCATCGAACACGACGTAGCGGAAGCTGTCGTCCAGCACATCGCCCGCCGCGAGCAAGCCAAGCGTCTCGCTGGTGGTGGGATCGTAATTGAAGGAACCGTCCGCGTTGACCGAGACCGTGCCGCCCAGGGCCGTGGTCGCCGTCACACCGATGCTGGCGATCGAAAAGTCCATCTGGAACGAGTCGTTGTTGTCGTTGGCGCCCGCCCCAATGGCGACGTAAATCGTCTGCCCGGCGGTGAGCATCCCCAGGGCCATGTCGAACTCGACGGTGCCCAGGTTGCCGGTATTCAGGGGCACACCCTGCAGTGTGTCATCCACGTACACCCGCACGGTGACCCCGTCGCCGCCGTTGCCGGTATTGGTGACGAAGCTTTCAATGATGTGATAGTCGCCATCGGCCTGCACCGTGTACGCGGCGATGACGTGGCGGTTGACCTCGTTGCCCACACCGCCAGTCTGCGTGAAGCCCAACGCCGGATGTCCGCCGTTGGGGCCCAGAATGCCCCAGCCGGCCGGCGGATTCGTCGACGGTGGCGTCGTCGTGCCATCGGGCCGGTAAGCATTGCCCGCGGCCAACAGCGGCAGGTAGCTGGCCGAATTGCCAATCGCGCCGCTGCCGGCATCGCCGGCCGAGACGCCCGGCTCCCAGCCATTGGGCGCGTTCCACAGGTACTGCCAGCCGTCGGCGGGCGTACCGGGCTGGAAGTCGTCGCGGTAGTTGGCCACGATCAACCCGGCGATCAGCTCATCGGAGTCGGGGTCCGTGGCGTTCTCCAGCAGGCCCGGCGCCGCCACGTCCAGCGGCGTATCGGCATCGGTCGCATAATACTCATCGACCGCCGTCGGGGGAGTATCCACGCCCTGCACATTCAGCGTCACCGTGCCCGAGCTTGACAAGGTCGTGACGTTGGTCGTATCGGTCACATAGCCATAGATGTTAATATCGTCGTAGGCCAGGGCGGCGCCGGTTGAGTTCAGATACTGGTAGATGCGAATCGTCACCGGCCCGGTGATGTCCTGCATGCCCGAGTCGGTCAAGTCAATTTGGTAACCACCGAACTTGGGATTCGGCGTGTTCCAGGCCTCGGCGACATCTTGAATTTTGAAAACGGCCTGGCTGGGATCAAGGACCTGACCCGTATTGGGGTCCAGGGCGGTGGCGAAACCGTCGGGATGATCGGTGACAAACACCGCGAAACCACGGAAGGCTTGGGTATTGCCCTTGCTGACGCTGAGCGTCAAGTACTCCAGTGTCAGCGCCAGGTCGGCATCGGGCTCGATCGTGAACTCGAAGTAGAAGTCCCGATCGATCGCGACCTGAATCCGTTCGTCCAAGTCGGTAATCGTCGTGGGGACAAAGGAATTCCGCAGAGAGAACGTCGGCCGCTGGCTCGCGGGGAAGTTGCTTTGAATATTGGAGGCGGTGCTGAAGTCCTCGACACCGTCGCCATCGATTAACTCACCTTCGACCTGTTCCCGCCACATGACCTCGCTCGCCGTGAGGCCGTCGGCCACAATCGATGGTGTGTAGATGATGTCGGCGGCGTTGTTTCCATCACCAAAGTTGAAGAATACCAGCCGGCCCTGGCTGACCTGTTCGCCTTGGCTGACGATGGCTTCGTAGTTGAAGAAGTCTTCGACGGGCGGGTCTCCGGAATTCAGCGACTGGAGAAACTCCGAGGTCGAGGAGTCGTAGAAAAAGCGGCCATCGGAATTGATGGTGACCGTCGCGCCCAGGTCACTCAGGACGACGCCGGGCGTGATACTCAGGTTGCCACGACCGGCGAAGTCGACCAGATCACGCAGGTAGCCCAGGTTCCAGCGGGCCTGGGCATCAGCCAGCGTCAGGGCCGACCCGTAGACGGCCACCTCGTCAATGACGCCCGAGAAACCCAGCAGGCCCGTGCCGTTTTCGGTGCCATCGAAGAACCGAGCGCCCGCGACCAGGGCGCCGATGCCGTTGTTGTCGCCGTGTCCGCCGACCGAACCAAAACCCGCGGTGCCTTCTTCGGCCAATTCACCATTGATGAACAACCGCAAGTTGCCGCCCTGAAACACGGCGAGCACGTGGTAGGTGGTGTTGGCATCGATCGCGGTCGCCAGTCCAGCGTAGGTGTTGCCGTTGGAGACGCCAAAGTGCAGCAGGCCTTCGTCGATGTACAGGTTCAAGCCATTGGTCGTGCCGCCCTGTTCGTAAATGACCTGCCGCCCATCGACGGAGTCGGCGCGGAACCACAGGTCAATTGAGTAATTGGCCCGGCCGGCGTTGGTGCCGCCGTCTTCGTTAAAGGATTCAAAGAACACATGGCCGTTGCCGTCGAACAGGCCCGCGGTGCTGCTGCCGCCGGCCAGGAAGTCGGTGGTCGTCGTGGCCGAGCCCACGTAGCTGCCATTCTGGGGTGGAGTGTTGGCT
>JBJHDE010000632.1:0-3402 GCA_050486385.1 Planctomycetales bacterium
CCTGCCGGCGCTGCTGATTCACCCGCCCTTGCAGGGCATCTCGCCGGTGGGCCGCGATCCGCTTTCGCTACGTACCCCGTTGGCATGTTACGCGCCGGCCGAGGGCCCCGCCGCCGCCGCCGCCCGTGCGGCCCTGACCGAGTTGCCGGTGTTGGCGCCCGAGTTGGGTCAGCTCGATCTGTTCACGGCCAACTGGCAGCTCCTTGACGGGGCGAATGGGGATCGTGCCGAATTTGTGGCCGATCTGCCGGGCCTGGGTGTGCGGATCACAAAAACCTATCAGCTTGCTCGTGCCGGCGAAGACGCCAAGGCCGAACCCGGCTACGACCTGACGGTGGGTCTCAAGATCGAGAACACCCTCGAAGACAAGAACCTGCTGCTGGGCTATCGAATGGAAGGCCCCAACGGCTTGCCTACCGAAGGGGCCTGGTACGTTTACAAAATCGGCGGGTTCGGCATGCGCGATATCGCCATGGCCCCGCCAGGCCAATCGCCAGCAATTATCACCACCACCGAGATTGCGAAGCAGACCGATCCTAAACGGTACGGCCGCGATCAGCAGTTTGCTTATTTTGGTGTCGATACGCCGTACTTCGCGGGTATTCTCATTCCGCACCTCGACGACACCAGCGACGCCCCGCCCCAACGCCTGCTGGAGTGGCAGCGGGCCATCAAGCTCAGCGATCCGCCACGCCGAATCGCCAAGCTGGTGAACACCACGGTCGAAATGGCGAGCGTGCCCCATGTCGTGGGCCCGGGCGAAGCGATTCACGACCAATACACTTTGTTTCTCGGCCCCAAGGCACCGCAGCGGGTGCTGGCTGCCTACGGTCTGGAAGATCTGGTTTATTACGGCTGGTTTCCCTATCTGGTGAAACCGCTGATCTGGTATCTGGACACCCTGTACGATTTTGTCGGCAACTTCGGGCTGGCCATCATCCTGCTGACCATTACGGTCCGCCTGCTGCTGTTTCCGCTGAGTCGGAAGCAGACCATTCAGATGCAGACCCAGCAAGCGCGGATGGCCAAGATTCAACCCGAGGTCAACCGGCTCAAGGAGCGCTACAAAAACGATCGTCAGAAGCTGGCCCAGGCCCAGCACGAACTGATGCTCAAACACGGGGTCAATCCCCTGGCCATGGCCGGCGGATGCTTGATCATCTTCTTGCAGTTGCCCATTTTCGTGGGCCTGTTCAATGCCTTGCGGATCGACGTCGAACTCCGCGACGCCCCGCTGTTTGCCGGCTTGCCGTGGGCCGAAAACCTGGCCGGCCCCGATATGCTGTACTTCTGGCAACCGTGGTTGCCGGAGTTCATTGTCGGCCCCACCGGCTGGCTGGGCCCGTATTTCAATCTGCTGCCGATTTTGGCAACCGGCATGTTGTATCTTCAACAAAAGGTCCTCATGCCCAAGGCCACCACGCCCGAGCAAGCCATGCAGCAGAAGATGTTCGGGTTCATGACCATCTTCTTTGGCTTTTTGTTCTTCACCTTCCCTAGCGGGCTGTGTCTGTATTTCATCGTCTCGACCATGTGGGGCCTGACCGAGCGTAAGCTGCTGATTCCCAAGGTGCCCGACGTCGACGATCCCGCGGGACAGGTCGTCAAAGATTCCGGCAAAAGCCCCACGCCCTCCGGTGCCGTCAGCAAGAACGAACCCAGCGGCGGCGGCCTGCTGGCCGGCTGGCTGGGTCAGAAACCCAACCAGGATCCCGGACAAGAAGCCCGCCGCAAGAATGAACTCCGACGCAAACGGTCCCGCGGTCGGCAGTAATCGGTTCCGCGACACCCGAGTCTGGTCATGCACCCCACCGCCGATCCTCAAGATGTGATCGTGGCGGTTGCCTCGGCACCGGGTCCGGCGGCCAGGGGCATTGTGCGGGCCAGCGGCCAGGCCGTGGTCGACTGTGTGCGGCATGTCTTCCGACCGCTCGACCCCGGCAGCCCTTGGTCACAACACCGCGCTTGCCACGCCGGGCACTTCTGGCTGCACGACCTCGACATCGCCCTGCCGGGAACCTTGTACCTGTGGCCCACGCCCCGCAGTTACACCCGGCAGCCCATGGCCGAGTGGCACACGTTGGGTTCGCCTCCGTTGTTGCAAGCCAGCGTTCGCGCGCTGTGCCAACACGGGGCCCGGCTGGCCGAACCCGGCGAGTTCACCCTGCGGGCGTTTCTGGCCGGTCGCATGGACCTGACCCAGGCCGAAGCCGTGTTGGGCGTCATTCAAGCCCGTGGCTCCCACCAGCTTGACGGCGCGTTGCGGCAACTGGCTGGCGGGTTGCGAGGACCGCTGGACGCCGTGCGGCACGATTTGCTCGACCTGGTGGCGGAGTTGGAAGCCGGGCTCGACTTCGTGGAAGAGGACATCGAGTTCATCACCCCCGAGGCCCTTCGGACCCGCTTGGCCCAGGGACTGGCCACCGTCGAACAAATCGCCAACCAGTGCAGCCAGCGGTCGGTCACCAGCGAGGCCGCCCGCGTCGTGCTGGTCGGCGAACCCAACGTTGGCAAAAGCAGCCTGTTCAACGCCGTGTGCCGTCGGGCGAAGATCCCCCATCAAGCCCTGGTCTCGGAGGTCGCCGGCACCACCCGCGATTGCCTGATCGCCCGCGGGGCGTGGTCGGGCGTGCCGATCGAATGGGTCGACACCGCCGGCCGCGAGACCGTCAACGATGCCCTGACCATCGCGACCCAGCGGTATCGCGAACAATGGATCGCTGGTGCCGACCTGGTGGTGTTGTGCCTGGACGCCACCCGGCCGCTCAGCCTGTGGGAGCAAGTGCAACTGGCCGAGGTCTCTGCACGGGACGGCTTAATCGCCCTGACCAAGACCGACCAACAGCCGGCCACCGCGGGGGGACCGGCGATCGGGCAGGTGCCATCCATCGCCACCAGTGCCCTGGCCGATCGCGGCATCGACGCGCTGACGGCGGCCGTGGCCCAGCGGCTCGCCGAGCGAATCGACCGCGGAACCGAACTGCTGGTCGGCTCCACGGCCACCCGCTGCGGCGAGAGCCTGCGTCTGGCCCGCGACTGCCTGGCCCAGGCACTGGAGCTGGCCGCCACGCGGGGTCGGGACGAGTTGATTGCCGCCGAGGTCCGCATGGCCCTCGATCAGCTTGGCCGCGTGCTCGGGGCGACCTACACCGACGACATTCTCGACCGCATTTTCAGCCGGTTCTGCATTGGCAAATGAGCCGCCCCCTCGCACCGGCGAGCGAACCTTGGCTCGCCCAATCGTGTCGAAACGTCGCAACGGCTCCACCGCTTGCGAGGCCCAGTCCTGCCGATATGATCGAACACAGGTCGGATTTTCATCGGGATCGTAGCTCAATCGGTAGAGCATCGGACTTTTAATCCGCTGGTTCAGGGTTCGAGTCCCTGCGATCCCACTAAGTC
>JBJHDE010000633.1:0-3396 GCA_050486385.1 Planctomycetales bacterium
GGTCTCACTGGCCTGGGCAGTTGCCGAACACCTGCACGACGACACTCGGGCGCGGACACTGTTTGCCACGCACTATCACGAGCTGACCCAACTGGCCGACCTGTGCGACGGCGTGCGAAACCTCTCGGTGGCCGTCCGCGAGTGGGAAGGCAAGGTCGTGTTTCTGCACCGCATCGAGCCCGGCGCGGCCGATCGTAGCTACGGGTTGCATGTGGCCGAACTGGCGGGTGTGCCACCCAGTGTGTTGGATCGAGCCGAGGCGATTCTAAAAAATTTGGAGTCCCAACACCAAGGGCCGCAGTCGATTGCCCCACCCGCGGTGGCGGCTCGCCCGAGCCGTCGTGGGCCGCGTCGTCGCTTGCGACACAGTGGTCAGCGGCTGCTGTTTGCGATTGATCCCGCCACGGTGACCCAGCCGGCACCGCCAACCAAGGGGGGAACCGCGGTTGACGAATGGACGTCTGCCGACAATGCTACCAGCGGAGCACAACCGAGTTGCTCTGAGAACGGATGAACCTGGCAGCGGATTGCCTGACTCCAATCTCTCCCCTCCTGCAAGGGGAAGACTGACCGTCGAGGATGCTGAATACGTTGTTCCGGGGTCTGCAAGTCGCCATTGCCGATGACGACCCTGACACGCTCGATCTGCTTAAGCGTACGCTCAGGGTCTTGGGGCATCAGGTGATCTTCACCGCCTCGACCGGGCGGGCCCTGGTGGATCTTGCGCACCGGCACGAGCCCGAACTGGTGATCGCCGATATCCGCATGCCGGATGTCGACGGCCTGGAGGCCGCCAAGCTTCTGAACGCGCGTCGACCCACGCCCGTGATCTTGATTTCGGGCTTTGGCGATCAGGAGTTGATCGCCAAAGCCCAGCAGAGCCAGGTTTTGGGTTTCTTGGTCAAACCGATTTCGCAGGAGGAACTCGATCCGGCGATCCTGCAGGTCATGCGGCGATTCCGCGAGTTTCAGTCATTACAGCGGGAAGCGTCTGATCTCGAGCAGGCCCACATCGATCGGCAACTCATTGATCAGGCCAAGTCGATTGTCATGCGGCATTTGGAACTCACCGAGGACGAGGCCTTCAGTCGATTGCAAAAATTGGCCACGGATCGCTGCATCAAGCTGGTCGAAGTGGCCGAGAGCATTGTCACGGCCGCCCGGGCCTTTGGGACCTAGGCCCGCGAGGTTGGCCGTACCAATGGGGCTGCCCCGTTTGGTGTTGAGCCGCCGCGCGGCCCCTTCCTACCCTTGATTCTCCTTGGCCGACGAGGCCCCATGGCGACGGAACCTCCTCTGGCCCGCGATGCCGATTCCTCCCACCCCGAGCCCGAGGGCCACCGGCCCACAACCGACACCCGCGAGCGACGCATCGCCCAGTTGGAGCCCCGCAACCTGCGTCTGATGGTCTGGCAGATGGTCGCCATGCGGACCGGGTGGATCTTCAAGACCGAAAGCGTGATCATTCCGGCCTTTCTGGACATGCTCACCGCCGGGGCCGGTTGGGTGCGGGGGTTCTTGCCGGTTCTGGGGCGGTTGGGTCAAACGCTGGCACCGTTTCTCTATGCCCGACGGCTCAAGCTGTTGCCGCAAAAGAAGTGGGCCTGTTGGACCTTCTCGCTGGGGCTGAGCTTGCCGTTCTTTGTGTTGGCGGGCCTGGCGGCCACCGTGGACCTCAGCGCGCCGCCGGTGTGGTTGGCGGTGGCCTTCCTCGCGCTGTACGGCGTGTTCTTTTGCTTTACGGGGCTGTGGACATCAGCTCAAGGGACCCTGCAAGGCAAACTGATTCGGCCGCATCGGCGGGGGAAGTTGCTGGCCAACGCGGCGGTGGGCGGCACACTGTCGGCTTCGCTGGCGGCCTTTCTGCTGATGAGTTATTGGCTGGCCCTGCCCGATGGCCAGGGCTACGCCTGGATCTTTCTGATGACCGCCGTGTGCATGGTGCTCAGCGGCGTGCCAATCCTGTTTGTTCACGAGCCCCCGGACGACTACCGCGAGCCGCCCGGTCGCTGGCATCATATTTGGCGCGACGCCTGGCGGATTGTCACGGCCGATCGGCTGTTTCGGCGGTTCGTGCCCGTGGTGGTGCTGTACGGATCCATTTTGATCCTGTTTCCGCATTATCAAGCACTGGCGCTTTCCAATTTTGAACTGGCCCCTGAGGACCGCGCCTGGCAACTCATGTGGTGGGTCATTGTGCAGAACCTGGGCGTGGGGCTGATGGCCGTGGGGTTGGGCCCCCTGTCCGATCGCTTCGGGCAGCGGCTGGCCCTGCGGGTGGTGGTGTTCATTTCGATGTTCATTCCGCTGGTGGCCCTGAGCCTGGTGTACCTGGTGCCGCAGGATGTGGGCGCGCGGTGGTACTGGGTCGTGTTTGCCCTGCTGGGGATCACCCCACTGGGCATGCGCACTTTAACCAACTACACACTCGAGATTGCCCCGCTCAGTGAACACCCGCGGTACCTGGGAACCCTGGGCCTGTGTCTGGCCGTGCCATTTTTGTTGTCGCCACTAGCCGGCTGGATGATGGACACCTTTGGCTTTGCGACCGTGTTACTTGCCGGTGCCGGATTGATTTTTATTTGCTGGCTGCTGACATTTCGCTTGATTGAAGTCCGCACGCTTCCCGTTGTGAAACCCGCGGCCAAGAGTTCCGGCGAATAACGGTGTGACGCAACCCAAGCGGTTCGGGCCGGGATCCTGGGTCGACCCAAGATCCCGTTTGGACCCGAACCGCACGCTGGCTGCTCGATTCAACCGTGGAGCAGGGCCTTGTCGACCTTGAGGATCTGGGCCTCGAACTGCCGTTCGAGCTTGCCGAACCGCTCGTTCTCGGCGCTCAAGGCCTCGTTGACCTTGTCGACGGTGGTGCGGGTCTTCGAGCTTTCGTAGGCCTTCTTCTTGCCAGGATCGCTCTTGAGGTAGTCCTGCTGATCCAGCCGCCAGTAACCCAGCGTGTCGATCAGACCACCGCCCAGGTTGAGCAAGTCGTTCACCTGGCGAGCAAATTCAAGGAACGCCTTGCCGCCATCCAGGTTCTTGGCAGGATCAAACTTCTTGGCCTGCTCCAGCCCCTTCTTGTAATTGCCCAGGGCCTTCTTCATCTGGGACTGATAGCCGGCAAGCTTCGAGTCCTTGGCCCCGGTGGCATGATTGATCCCAAACTCGGGCTTGGAAATGAACGCCGCGAGATTGGCGTCCCTCAATAGCGGCGAAGCCGTCCAGATTTCAATCCACTTGTTCCAAACATCCACCGTGTTCTTGCGGGCATGCGCCCGCTCTTCCAGCGAGTCGAGATCCTGTTGGGCCTTCTTGGAAAGCTGGTCCAGTTCGGCAAACATCGTCTTGACCGCGGCGTTGTAAACTCGGGCGTCGGTCGAGTCCTCGGCCTTGATC
>JBJHDE010000634.1:0-3368 GCA_050486385.1 Planctomycetales bacterium
GGTCGGGCACCAGTTGCACCTTGTCGTAGACGAAGCCCTTGACGGGGTGGACACGATTGAGCAAAGTCTTGATCAGCATCGTTGGTCATCTCGCGGTCAGGTCGATGGTCTGCTAACCGATCAACCTACCCCAAGAGCCAACGATGCTTTTTCATGCGCGTGCCACCGAGGCCCAGCCCTTCCGCGGGGCCGTCGAAGACCGGGGCCCGGGGCAGAGCCTCGCTCGGAACGCGGCTTTCAACCCACGAATCTTCCTGAAGAGCCTAAAAAAAAAGTCTGGCCTTCACGATTGAGCAGAAGCGGATGATGATCGAGTCGAGACACAAGTCGATTCCGATCCGCCGACAGTGCGAACTGCTGGGACTGAGCCCGAGCACGCTGTACTACAAGGCCAGCGGTGACGATGCGTTCAACGAGCGGCTGATGCGTTTGATCGACGAGCAACACCTGCAGACGCCGTTCTATGGTGTTCAGCAGATGCGGTTGCATCTGAACCGGCTGCTGGCGACGGAAGGCGTGACGGTGAATCCCAAGCGGGTGCGTCGCCTGATGCGGTTGATGGGCTTGGAGGCGATCTACCCCAAGCCGCGTCTGAGCCGGCAGAACCCGGAGCACACGGTGTATCCGTACCTGCTCAAGGGGCTGACGATCGACCGGCCGGACCAGGTCTGGTGCACAGACATCACGTACATTCCGATGCATCGCGGGTGGGTGTACCTGGCGGCGGTGATGGACTGGTTCAGCCGGTACGTGCTGGCGTGGGAGGTGTCGATCACACTGGATGCAAGCTTCTGCGTGGACGCGCTGAAGCAGGCGCTGTCGATGGGCACGCCCACGATCTTCAACAGTGACCAGGGCAGCCAGTTCACGAGCCAGGCGTTCACGGGCGTGCTGCGTGAAGCGAACATCCGGATCAGCATGGACGGCCGAGGCCGGGTGTACGACAACATCTTCGTCGAACGGCTGTGGCGAAGCGTGAAGTACGAAGAGGTCTACCTGCACGACTATCAGACGGTGGCCGAGGCGGTGTCGGGGCTGGGTCGGTACTTCACGTTCTACAACCACGCGCGGCCGCACCAGGCGTTCGGTGGGCTGACGCCGGCGGAGATGTACGGCCTGGCGACGCCGCCATGGCCGGTTCAGCGAATGGAAAAGGAGGGTGAAGCGAAGCGTTCTGCTGCCTCGTCGCTCGCCCTCCGGGCTCCCTCCGAGGCAGCAGAGCAAGCGGAGACGATCCACCTTAACTCAACCGAAAGCGCGCCCAGTTGACAGGGAGGGGTTCAGATTGCCTGTAGGTTTTTCGTCCTATCTGAACTAGGAGCGGTTTGCCAATATGATTACAACAATTACGAATATCAAGCAGCCTAAAAGAAAAGCATAGATGGTCCAAGACTCGACTCTATGTTTCTTTGCCTTTCGCTTTTTCTCTTGGGCAAACTCTTCGGTGATGTCTATCCAGTGACCGTTCGAAGTATCTGGCGGTGAACCGTGCAGAAATTTAATGAATAATGATTGAACATCCGGAGCTGAAATGGCCGAAGAAAATTGATACACTCGATCGTTCACATCGTAATAGTGAACACCGAACTCACCATGTTTGCACCAGGCTTCAATCAAGCCGCCAGATGATGAATTTTCTATCAATACGCATTGCTTATTCAAGTACGTTATAGCATCCAACCAAACTTGGACATCCTTTTCACTCGGTTCGTCGATGTCTTCAAACAGCGTTGATCGAAGGTGTAGTGGCATTTACTGATAGGAAATTTGATTCCAGGCGGGCCGGGGCCGGGGGCTTGGAGGGTTAGGGGAGAGGGGGCCACTACGAGGTTTGCCTACCCCGCGAATCGGCATGCGATCCACCCCGTTCACCATCCGAAGCCTCCCTTTTGGCCTGCTGAAATCGGTTCTGTGCCCGGAGAACGCCCCCGAGCCACCTGGAGTCAGTATGACATCCGATTCCGCCTCGATCAAGACAAAACTGGGTAAACCGGTTGAGATTGGGTACAGGCGTCCCAGGGCAGGCTCGGCTCTGACCTCGATCTCGCCTCTCAGCACTCCGCCGCATTTGCCACGTTCACGGCAGTAGGCCGTTGCCTCGCGCACGATGCCGGCGGTCACGCCGGGCGGCGTCGGTTGCCGCACGATGTTCGTAGGGCAAGCGGTGCCCCCGGGCCTGCCTGGCGGCGATCAATTGGTCGTAGCGGACGCGACTCTGGGGCGAATCGAACCTCCCGAGCAGGAAGTCCCGGCGGCGGGTAGGGCGATCGACGCGTGTGACGATCGCCTGTCCGCTGCGACGGTGGAGGCGGTCGCTGGGGATGTTTGTTCCGGCGGGTCGCGGCATGGCTGAGGCCTGACGTTTTGCGGAAGTTCCGCAGTTCCGTCTTAGGCCACGCCACCGACCACCGGTGGGTAAACGCTGTCAAGAGCGCCCTCGGTGCATGTTCTGACAATGGCGACGACTGGACTCGAACCAGTGACCCAGGGCTTATGAATCCCTTGCTCTACCAACTGAGCTACGTCGCCTGCGAGTCCCGCATTGTAGGAAACCGTCGCTGCGGTTCAAGCGGAGCGTTTGGGGGTGATGGATTCAGGTTCGCAGCGGCCGATCGAGGGGGCTATTGCAGGTCGCTGATGGTGGTCTGCCCGGTCGAGGCGTGGACCGTGACGGTGATGGTCATGCCATCGGCCGCCAGGGTGATGGTGGGGTGGGTGGCCTGGTCGGTCTGGCCCCAGATGCCAAAGGCAAAGCGGTCGGGGGTCATCTGTGGATCCCCGTTCATGGACAGACTCTGAATGGTGACACCCGCCAGGTGCGAGGCCCGGCCGTGACCGAACTGCACCTGGAACGGCTGCTTGCTGACCGGATGCTCGATCGTGGCATCGGGGTCCGAGACAGGGGCGATGCGATAGCTGTGATGCGTGGTGTCGAAGATGACCATGCGCGGGTCGTGGCCATGGGTGATCGACTCGTTCTGGGCAAAGGCGATGTCCGCGGCAAGCATCTTGGCTGCCTCGCGGAGCACCGTGGCGCTTTGCGTGCCGAACATGGGCACGGCCAGCCCCGCGATGATGGCGATGATCAACACCACCAGAATCAACTCCACCAGCGAGAAGCCGGCATTGCGGCCCGGTGGGGCGTGGTCGCCTACGGTCGGGTTGTGGCGGTTTGGACGGATCATGGGTCGATGGATCCGGCCCCGGAGATGGGGTGGACGGTGATGGTGCGGATCGTGGGTCCGCTGCGGAGGGTGATGGTGCCGCCGTGGCTTGGTTGGCCGTGGCCGTCGAAGTGCAACTCGGGCGTGCCGTCGAAGTCGACGGCGATCAGTTGCGCGTGGAAGGGATTGCGGTTGAGCCAGACC
>JBJHDE010000635.1:0-3362 GCA_050486385.1 Planctomycetales bacterium
GCCCCACGCTGGCCGACGCAGGCCCCCACGCAGTCGACCCGTTCGTCATTGCTGGAGACCGCCACCTTGGCCCGGTAACCCACTTCGCGGGCGACACTCTTGATCTCGATGATGCCGTCGGCGATCTCGGGAATCTCTTGCTCAAACAGCCGGCGGACCAGATCGTTGCGGGTGCGGCTCAGCACCAGGGCCACGCGCGAACCCTGCTTGCGGACCTCGGCCAGCACCGCCCGGACGCGGTCGTTGGGATGGTAGCTTTCGCCGGGGATCTGCTCGCTGCGGGGCAGAATCGCCTCTTGCGGGGGAATCGAGACGATGGCCTTGTTGCCTTCGAACCGCAGCACCGTGCCGGTGATCAGCGTGCCGATCATCGGGAAATAGCGATCGTACAGGGCGTCGCGTTCCCGCTCGCGGATCTTTTGGATGATGACCTGCTTGGCGGTCTGCGCCCCAATCCGCCCGATGGTCTCGTGGGGATTGAACTCCTGGCCATCGGCGCTGCCGGCCATCTGGCCGCTATCGCGATCGATGTGGACCACCACCTCGGCCAGCTCGCCGTATTGCTTGCGCGCGGCGGTGATGACACCGGTCTCGATGGCTTCAAAGACGGTGTCTTTGTCGATGTTCTTGTCGCGGTGAATCGTGTCGACCAACCGCAAGACGGATGCCGCGTCCATGGATGAGATTTCGCACAGGGTGGATGGCTCTCGGAGCAGCCGCGCCCACAGGCGGCGCGCTCCCACAAAACGACTTGACGCGTCCCGATGGTCTCACCTTGCGGGTGGCCAGGGACGCGTCGTTTTATATTCCGCCATCGAACCCTGGCCGCCGCCTTGGCAGGTGCCGCCATCGACAAGACTCCTTAACAATACGGTCACCCGCTCCAGCCGTCAACGGTCCAGCCGGCCGCCCAAGCCCATCTTTCTGGGAGCCCCCCACCAGCGGCGGTCCCTCATCCCAACCGCGTGACCATCTTGAGGCTCACCGTCAGTTGATCCAACTGGTAGTGCGGCACCAAATGCAGCACCATGTCGAAGCGGCCCGGCCGACCCGGCACCTCCTGAATCCCCACACTCGCCTCGCGGAGCGGCCGTTGGGCCTTAATATGCGCCGGAGCCAAGTCGTCGGGCGTCACATAATCCACCACCCAGCGATGCAGCGAGTCCTCCAGATCGCGGGCGTTGGCCGTCGAGCCGACCTTGTCGCGGGCCAACACCTTAATGTAGTGGGCAAAGCGGCTGGCACACAGCACATACTGCAACATCGCCGACAGCCGGGCGTTGGCCTGGGCCAAGGGATCCGTGTAGCCGGTGGGTAAATGCACGCTGGCATTGGAGTAAAACACCGCGTCACGGCCACCGGCCTCGGCCACCAAAGGAATCATTCCCAGGTCACCGAGTTCCCGTTCCACGGCATCGGCCAAGGCGGTTTCGGTCGGCAACAGCGGTGCGAAATCTGGCCGTTGCGACGGACTGCTCAACGGAGGCAACCCAGGCACCTGGCCCCCGCCACCGCTGAGCGGCTCGCGTCCGCGGATGTCGGCAAACCAGCCACATTCGCCAAAGGCACGAACCACCACGCCCGCGAATGCAAAGGCCGCGTTGCCCCACAGCACATCGCGTGAACCGCTGGCGGCGAGATTCTCGGCGTAGCGGAACCCGGGCTGGCAGGAGCCGTCGTCCTGGTAGGGGCCACGGAGCACAATCCGCGGCAGCACCAGTCCCAAAAAGTGGCTTTCATTGCGTTCGCGCAAGGTTCGCCATTTCAACAACTCGGGCCGTTGAAAACCGCTGGCCAGATCAATCGGTCGGGCCAACAGGCTGAAATCGGGCAGGCCCAGCAAATCGGGATCGGCCCCGGCGATGAACGGCGCAAACGAGGCCGCCGCCACCTCGCTCATGCGTTCCAGCAACTCCAGGTCTTCGATATGACGGGTGAACTGATAATCGCCCACCAACAGCCCGTAGGGCGTACCGCCGGCCGTGCCGAATTCGCTTTCGTAGATTTTTGTGAACGTCCGGCTCTGATCAAATTCCAGGGCCTGAGCCAGGTCCTTGTACAATTCCCTTTTGTTCACATTCAACACCCGCACGACCACGCGGCTGTCTTGCTCGGCATCGGCCAGGCGGTCGTTGGCGTCTTCGGCCTGTTCGACCAGCGACCACAAGCTCCGCCACGCGGCTTCGAGCGACTGAAACCGCTCGTGATGCAATACGGCATTCACCTGCTCGGTGAGCAGTTCATCCAAGGCGGCCACCTGATGATTCAGCAAACGGGCCACGCGGGCCTTGGTCCGCTGTTCTGGCGGCAGCCCCACCGCGGCGAGCCACACGGCCAGCGCCTCGCTGGGGGTCGTGGCCGCCAGCAGAGTGTCCCACCAGCCGGCTTCGGCGGTGCCAGTGGCCTTGTCCGAACCGGGTGCCTTGGCCAAACCGGGGGCCTTGGCCGTGGCCGCGATCATCGCCGCGACCAGATCCACCGGTTCGACCCGATCCACCGGTTCGGCCGGCTGATCGGCACTCGTCACGGCTCGGGTTGGCTCAGCCATCGTCGTCTCCAGGGAACATCACGACCGCTGTGTGATCCTGCAATTCTGCTTGATGTGTTCCAACGGGACACCAGCCTCCCTGGCCACCTGAACCGCGATCAAGCCGGCGGTCGAAGACCTTGGCTCGACCGGACTCAACCAAAACGCCAGGGACCGAACGCGGTGTCCAGTCCCTGGCTAAAATGATGGAGTTCGCGAGGCACAGCGTGCGGCTTCAAGCGGCCGCCCGCCGAGCCGACTGCGCCGCGGTCATTTGCCCATCTGCGGAATTCGGGCCACCAACCGCAACGATGTGGTCAACTCTTCGAGCTGCATCCAGGGACGCATCCAGGCCACGGCATTGTAACTGCCCGGGCGTTCAGGCAATTCCTCGACCAGGATCTTGGCCTCGCGGAGCGGAAACTTGCTCCGTTGCTCGGCCGAAGAATTGTCGTCGGGCATCACGTACTGGCTGATCCACCGCTCCAAGAAGGCCTGGCAGTCCTTCCGCTCCATGAACGAACCGATCTTGTCGCGGGCGATGACCTTCAAGAAGTGGGCGATCCGCGAGGTGGCCATGATGTAGGGCAGCCGTGCGCTGATGGCCGCGTTGGCCGTGGCGTCGGGATCGTCGTACTTCTTGGGCTTCTGCGTGGTCTGGGCCCCAAAGAACACGCTGTAGTCGGTGTTCTTATAGTGACACAGCGGCAAGAAGCCCAGCTTCGACAGCTCGTTCTCGCGACGCTCGGTGATGCCAATCTCGGTGGGGCACTTCAAATCCGGGTCGCCGTCGTCCGAGTAGAACACGTGCGTGGGCAGGTTCTCGACCTTGCCG